>NYXF01000042.1 GCA_002685455.1 Porticoccus sp.
GGTTAGGCTAAAAGAATTCGCGTCAGGATTAAATATTATAGAGATTGATGATAATATATACGGAGGTTCAGATCCAAGAAGAGAAGGCTGCGCTATAGGAGAATAACTGATCAACTTAAAGCTTAGAAGCAACAGTTCCTGCGCACAAATTGACATCAATGCAGTAAAGTTTGAATTTAACGGAGTAGTGATGCACGCCTTAACAAAATGTATATATATATGGTTGGTATTGGCATCTATGAATGGCTATTGTGAGAACAATACGACTTCAATAAAGGATATAAAAGAGCAACCTAGCCCAGACAAGTTAGAAGAAAAAAATATTTATATTAAGTGTGAAAAAAGGGCAAAATTAGCACCAACGGCTTATTCGACCAAAAGAATAAAAGCGTCATGCCTCAAAGAACACGGCATAAAATAATGTATCAAAAGGTTAACTGTGAAAAAAATACATTTACCAGAGAAGATTTGTCTTGTATGCGACAAGCCTTTTAGTTGGCGAAAAAAATGGGAAAAAGATTGGTCCTCCGTAAAATATTGTTCATTGCGGTGTAAAAAAATAAAGAAAAAATAAATAAGTATAAGTTTCTATATATTCCATAAAATATTCCATATTAATTATAATTTATAAAAATGAAAGTAAATGAATGCGCAAAAGGTTTTCTCTTATGGAGCTTTTTAGTAAAAGAATATTCAAATAGATTTGTTTGGAAAAACGCTCAGTGGCACAAATGATACCAAGAGGGTTACTCGATCTAATAAATAGAGATAAAAGATACGTTTGTCTTAATTTTAGCCAAAAGAAAGAATATCCAATAAAAATTTTACTGGTAATAGAATTGAAAGAGTCAATGGAACTTTGTTCAACGTCATCATCAAAGATTTTTCAAAAATTGATTCCTAGGAATTTTAGGAATATCAGAGGATTGAGGTTAGCTTGGAATCGGGAGAAATAAGTTGGGTTTACTAAGTTGTGTGTACTATGTGTACTAAGAAAATAATTAAATTGACGTAAAATTTCTAAAAATCGGCTTAAATATAATTTAAAAACTATATTTTTTTTCGAAAACAATTTACTTTGGTTATAAACTTATAATAATATTACCGATCTTTAATAACATACGCTAATAACATACGCTAATTCTATGTTTAAGAAAGTACTGGTTAAGTAAACAACATTTATTAGCCGAGCATGTGAACAATAACGTTGTTTTGGATATAAAAAAAATAATATGAGGATCTTTTATAATGAAATTTGACGGAAAAAACTTAACAGATGGTGGTAAAATTGTTGCTAATGTAACGGGTATTAATGCTTCTAAAATGACTGTTGGGCGAGGCAAAAATAGTGTTATTGTTTATGACGGTGCAGATAACCTAAAACCTATAATGAATGTTAGACGAGCTATCATGTATGAAGGCATCGGTACATTGCGTCCACTTGCATGTGTTCGGGAAGATAAAGTATACAAAGGCCTCAGTCATGACGACGTTATTGCTACTATGGCACAGGTCGAGAAAGCTATTGAAGGCGAAGCCGACCCAATCACTAAAGCAGCGCTTTGGGTTGCGAAAGGACAATAAAGACATAATTTTTTCAAAAACAAGAACGAAGCGTTTTAAAGTTTATTTAAAACGCTTTTTTTATTACAAAACATTTATTTTAATTTTTTTTCACTTAAAAGAAACTCTATTAATGCTTTTTGTGAATGTAGTCTGTTTTCAGCGGCGAGCCAAACTGCTGAGTATCCTGAGTCCATGATAGTGTCATTAATTTCTTCCCCTCTATATGCAGGAAGACAATGCATAAATAATGACCTTTCGTTTGATTTCTCCATTAGTGATTCGTTTACTTGAAAATCTTTAAATGATTTTTTGCGTAAGATTTTTTCAGATTCCTGACCCATTGATGTCCAAGTATCTGTAATGACTAAGTCTGCACCAGCAACTGCTTCAACTGGGTCATGCACAAGAGTGACATTCTCTTTTAATTCATCCGATATTGTTTCTTGTGGTTCAAATCCTCTAGGACATCCAATTTTGAGTTGAAAATCAAGCATACCTGCAGCATGCATATAGGTTTGACACATATTATTTCCATCACCGATCCAAGTTACTTTCTTGCCTTCTATATCACCCCTAAGCTCGATAAATGCTTGCATATCAGCTAACAACTGACATGGATGATGATCGTCTGTTAAAGCGTTTATGACAGGGACTGATGAGTGTAATGCAAAATTTTCAATATATCTCTGACTGAATGTTCTCATCATTATTATATCTACCATGCTTGATATTACTCTTGCTGAGTCTTCTGTACATTCACCCCGACCTAATTGCGTATCGTTTGGTGATAAAAAAAGCGCACTTCCTCCTAATTGAGCCATTCCTGTTTCAAAAGACACCCTTGTTCGGGTAGATGATTTTTCAAAAATCATTGCCATAACTTTTCCTATAAAAGGCTGATATATAACGCCTTTTTTATGCTCTTCTTTAAGTTGAGCGGCCCTCAATAATATTTTTTTTAGTTCTTTTCTTGAGAGATCTTTTAATGTCAGAAAGTGTCTAGACCCCATATTGATACCGCCCCTTTATTATCAACTTACTGAGTACATTAATAAGAATATCTATTTGCTCACTTGTTATGTTGAGAGGAGGGAGTATTCGAATAGTAGATCCAGCAGTAACATTAATCAAAAGCCCCTGTTCGGCTGCCAAATCGACCAAATTTTTACATTGGGCATTTAGTTCAATTCCGATCATCAGGCCCTGGCCTCTTACTTCAAGAACATTATCACAGTCCTCGAGATTTTTACTGAAAAGACTTTTGATAATCTCACCCTGTTTCTTTGCATTTTCAGCAAGTTTGTTACTTAATATAGTTTCTATAGTAGCTAGTGCTGCCGCACATGCCAGTGGATTTCCACCAAATGTTGAACCATGACTTCCTGGATTCATTAAATCAGCCGCTTTAACTCCAGCAAGGCAAGCTCCAATAGGAACACCATTTGCTAGGCCTTTGGCTGTAGTAACAATGTCTGGAAGAATACCGAACTGTTGGTAGTTGAAATAGGAGCCTGTCCTCGCGTTGCCCGTTTGAATTTCGTCAACAATCATTAGCCAATCATATTCATCACAAATTTGACGAAGATTTTTCAGATAGCTTGAATCTGGGACAATTACTCCACCTTCTCCTTGAATTGGCTCAACTAATATACCGACTATATCTTTATTTTTTTCTGCAATCTTTTTTATCGCTATGACATCATTATAAGGAGCTCTTAAAAATCCGTTAAGTAATGGCGCAAAACCTTGTTGGTAGCTATCACTTCCTGTTGCTGATATTGTAGCCATTGTTCTTCCATGAAATGAGTTTTCCATAACAATAATTGTTGGATTGGAGCTTTGTTTTTTTGCACCATAGAGCCTTGCAAGTTTAATAGCGGCTTCATTAGCTTCAGCACCGGAGTTACTAAAAAAAAGCTTTTCCAAGCCAGATATTTTTTTTAGCTTTTCAGCTAATATCTCTTGAGCTCCAATATTATAAAGGTTAGAGCAATGTATAATTTTATGTGCCTGAGTGGATAAAGCTTCTGTTATAGCAGGGTGTGCATGACCTAAGCCACAAACTGCTATCCCAGACACCATGTCCAAATAGCGCTTACCGTTAGTATCCCAAACCCAAGATCCATCTCCTTTACATAAGGTGATTTTTCTAGTGCCATAGTTGTTCATTAATGCACTGCTGACCATATTTTTCCTATTGTGCTTGAATAAAACAGCTTATCTAATGAAACTGAAACAAAAAAAGGCAGCTAATAGCTACCTATATGAATGAATGTTATAAGGTATTTTATAAGTTGGCAATGGCCTATAAAAATAAATTATAAATCTATCACGAAGCCTTAGCTGCTTTTTTTAGGCGCTTCAAATGTTTTTTATGACGCTTCGCGAGCTTTTTGCGGCGCTTCATAAGCCAAACATAGGTTCCTGTCATAGCTAAAAATACAGTTAACAGACCCATAAAGTCAACAAACAGCACGCCTAGATCACCAAAAAACCGACCACTATGTAAATCTAAAATTACTGTTTCTAGGGATATGCCAGGTAACTGTGAGCTCTGCTTCAGTTCATCCACTATAGTTGATGGTAACGATGAGGGAAGAGGCCAGCTTTCTATAATCAATTCACTGGGTTCAATTTCAAGTGTATTGATATCTAGCGACAAAATTTCATTATGAGATTGAATTAATAGCGTATCATCGAGATATCTCATATTAGTTGTATGTTCTGGCAGACCACTGAGCGTATTAATTTTTTCTACAAGTTCACCATTAAAATTGAAGATAACTAATTCGTCTTTGCATAAAGCAGTTAAAAAACTATCTGTACGTGTAGCATTTAAGAGAGGAGGCACACAAGAGGCGACAGGCTGCCCGTCTAAAAATAGCTCACGATCTCCAGGGTGATAAATCCATTGCTTTCCAACCTCAAAACCAGTTAATGCAACTGTTTCGAAGCCGTACCAATCGAGAAGCCATTCGAAGCTAAGGATTTTTTTGCTAAGACCCGCTGCCGGTGAGTGATTTAAAAGTATTCCTGTAATCGAGAGAAAAACTAATACAACCATGATCGACAAACCAACCCGTCGATGCCATCGCAAGTTAAAAGAGATGTTCTTTTTTAAACGTTTGGATTTCAAATGTGATGTTCCTGTCAAGAAATACAGTATACATTGATTTGGTGTTAATTAAGAGCTGCCACCTGCTGGTGATAAAATAACGCAAGCCTGGCTATTTTATTTAATGCCCACACCGATAAAGTAGCGCCTGTAATACCATCAATATTCTGATCCAGTTCATAATCAGGTGTCATTTTTACATTCTTATATTGATTTGTGAATGATGGGTAGCGGACTTCCCATCCACGAGATTCTCTAAAGGCTAAAACCTTGAGATGTTCAATATGAAAATCTTCAACACTACCACTCACTATGACACCCACTGTTATGGGTCTTTCTTTGCCTATTTCTTCTAGTATCCAAGCAGTCTTCTCATTCTCGCTATAATATCTGGCACGCATACCTCTAATAGGGCGGCCGAGAATTTCAGTGGACATTTTTTTTAGCTCTGGTGTTAGCCAAAGAGATTCTGGTTTAGATGGTGGCTCATTAAAATTTTCGATTAAAAACTCTGGAGTTGTTTGATATACCGCACTATGGGCTTTATTTGGATTTACAAGAAAAATACACAGAAATAGAAAAAAGAGAGCCACGAATGTGACCCTCTTCATTTCGGTTCTTACGATGTAATACTTACTTATATTTTTTAACATAATAATAATGATACTAGAAATCGTAGCCTACACCTAAATTGTAGCCTTTGTATTCAGTTCCACTGTCATTATCTTGGTCGAAGTAGTCAGCTTTAAGAACAACGCGCGGATGTATGTAATAATTAAATCCTACATCAAATTGTTCTTTTTCTGAATTTTGACTTCCGCCAGCAGTATTATCGTATTCGTTAAAGCGTGCAAAAACACCAAGCTTTTTAGTGACCTGAAAAGATGGTTCAATATACCATCCTTCCTGCTCGTCTGCACCAGCTTTAACAGTTTCAATATTGTCATCAAGATCCCATTGTGCATAAAGTGCTCTTAAACCAAATGGCCCTTTTTTATAGGCAAGATGAGCTTCGATTAAATCAGCTTCAACACCTTCAACGCCATTAATTTTTTCACTTTGCCAAACATCTTCTTGGTGTTGGTAGGTAGCTGCTAATTCTAAGCCAGGAATACCGGTGTACTTGATTCGTGCTGTATAAGCAAGATCGTCACCTTTAGCATTACTTGTTTTCTGACGACCATCACGAATTTTGTATTTGCCTGAACTAGTTGCACCTAAGACTGGATCACCCGCAGCACCAACATCAGCTACAACTTTCTCTGCACCATTAATATATAAGCCAGAGTGAGCACCTATATCATAGCTCAAACCTTGAGTGAGTTCTCCGCTAAACATAACACCACCTTCCCACCATGTAGCTGGAAGGATATTCTTTTCAACTGGGTTACGCTCAACGCCATAAAAGGTTGGTGGTTCATGAGTTTCATTCAAAATACCTACTGGAATTAAGAATACACCAGCTTTAGCTCTATGCCCTTCAGTGTAATCCCATTCTATATAAGCCTGTTCAACTTCAACTTCACCACCTTTCCCTTCACCTGCAAGTGCATGTTCAATCTCGAATTCAGAGAAGAATCTTAATTTATCGTTGTATTCATGACCTACAAATAAAACGAATCGATGTAAATCAAATTCATCTTTTGAAGAGGTTGAATTATCAGAGTTATGGTTGTTGTAGTGAAGCTCGCCATAACCACCCATAGTAGTCTTGGTAGCCCATTCCGCTAATTTTGCAGTTGGACTAGAAGTGATTTCCTCTACAGCTGTAAATGTAGATTCAGTTTTAGCATTGTTTTCAGCTAGCCCATCTTTAAGGGTAGCGATTTCCGCTGCTTGTTTTTGAATCAATTCATACATTTCATCAAGAGTTGGCTTTGCATCTACCGCAAAAGCCACAGACAGGAGTGCAACTCCTATTATTGTTGTTCTAAACATTTTGCCGATCTCCGTATTAATAAGACTTTTTATTAACTCTACTAAGCTAACCGAGACACTATACACTATTAATCTACGAATGATAACTATTATCATTCAAATTTTATAATGATAATCATTATTAATTGTATTTATAATAAAACAACTGCTTCTTTAGAAATTCTCAGAAAAGTCTGCCATTTTTGTTTATTAAGACAAGTAACGGTTTTAGCTTAATCAATAAAAGGTTAAAATAATTGAACTTTTAAAATATTAGCTCTATCGAGGTATTGGAATAAATGGACATAATGGAAACCATTCGCGAACAAATTGAGAATAACCCAATCATCTTATACATGAAGGGCTCTCCCAATTCACCACAATGTGGTTTTTCGGCACGAACTATCGAGGCACTTACATCCTGTGGCGAGCGATTTGCCTTTGTTGATATTCTAAGTAATCCTGAAATACGATCTAACTTGCCGTCCTACGGTAACTGGCCGACATTTCCCCAACTATGGGTCAATGGAGAGCTGATTGGAGGATGTGATATCGTTACAGATATGCATAAGAAAGGTGAACTAGCTATTTTGATAAAAGAGGCATCACAAAGTCCTGAATAGCTTGTGAGAAAATCCTCATTATTTTGATGATTTGGAGTTTTCTGTTAATCTAATTATACACAATAAAGATCTAAGCTTAGTTAACCATCTGATTTAATTGTCTTAAAAATACAGGAATTAAAATTTTATACAAAANTTCATAATACTAGAAAGGAGTTTTAATTATGGGAAATGGAGTATTNGTAGGNAAAGAGGCTCCAGATTTTACGTCTGGAGCAGTCCTAGCAAACGGAGAAATAGTTGATGAATTTAACTTACATTCAACTATTAAAGGTAAAAAAGCAGTCATCTTTTTCTATCCTTTAGACTTTACTTTTGTATGCCCTTCGGAGCTAATCGCTTTCGATCATCGTATAGATGAGTTTAAAAAACGAGGCGTAGAAGTTATAGGTGTTTCTATTGACTCAGTTTTTACTCATAACGCATGGAGAAATACAGCGATCAACGATGGTGGTATTGGCCAAGTCAACTATCCCTTAGTTGCAGACGTGAAACATGAGATTTGTCAAGCATATGATGTTGAGTTTGGAGACGCTGGCGTTGCTTTCCGTGGATCGTTTTTAATTGGCGAGGATGGTGTAGTTTATCATCAAGTAGTTAACCATCTGCCATTGGGTAGGAATATAGATGAAATGCTACGCATGATAGATGCATTAAGTTTCCATCAAGAGCATGGTGAAGTTTGTCCTGCTGGTTGGAAGGAGGGGGATAAAGGTATGGATGCATCACCAGATGGCGTTGCTTCATATTTAGCAGATAATGCTGATAATCTTTAGCCATATTAATAAAGATAAGTGAGCTATTACCTAGATAATTAGGAAAAAACCGCAGAAATATATTTCTGCGGTTTTTTTTTCAATTATGTAAGAGGATCAAAATGTCTTCAGACAGAATAATCGAAATAGAAACAAAGCTATCGTATCAAGAGGACACGATCTCGAAACTAAACGATATAGTTTACAGGCAGCAAAAACAGCTTGATGAAATCCAGCAAAAATATGAACTATTACTTTCCTCGGTAAGAGCTTTAACATTTAAGCTTGGTGGTGAAGAAAACGAGAATGATATCCCTCCACATTATTAAAATAATTTCTTTGATTTTTTTTGCTTTACTTCTGTTAGCTCATTTTCGTGGAAAAAATCAGATCCCATCATAGCTGTGGTATTTAATATTCCTCTTCCTGAAACTGACGGTATTAAAATATGAGCTGGTTTTTCTAGTCCATTAAGGAATGGACCTACAAGACGCGCACTCGTAAGTGAGCGAATTAGACCAAGGGATATACTTGCAGCGTCCATATTTGGCATGATTAGGACATTAGCTTGACCAGTAATATTGGCATTATTACATATGGTTTCTCTAAGTGTTTCATTTAGCGCAGACATCGCATGCATCTCACCATCAATCTCAACACTTGGAATTTTGCCACGAAGTTTTTCAGCCGCTCTTTTCATCTTGTGAGCTGATTCATCATCATAGGTGCCATAATTTGAGTGTGAGAGCAGGGCAACTTTTGGAGTAACCCCGCAACCTGTTACGAACTCAACAGCGTCCTCAGTGATATGAATAATTTGTTCCTCAGTTGGATTCACATTGATGAAAGCATCTGCCAAAAATAATGGACCGTCATCTAAAAGTAAAATACAAATAGAAGATATACTACTTTTATCATTTCTAGGTGGGATAATACTCGCGATTTTTGTTAGATGTTGATCGTAGCGACCTGACTTCCCACATATCAGACCGTCTGCATCTCCAATTGCAACCATTATAGTTGCTATGACTGAATTGTCAGTGTGTATCGAGTTCCTTGCAGTCTCTACAGATATACCAGAACGACCCACATGCTTATGATAGTATTGCCAATAATTTTCTCGGTGGTCGTCGTCTTCAGGATTGAAAATTTGTAAATCATCCCCTGGCTTGATTCGGAGATTCATTTCTTTGATCTTCTGTTTGATGACTGTCGGACGGCCTATTAATATTGGTTTTGCAATTTTTTCATCAATGATTCCCTGCATTGCCCTCAAAACATCGTCATTTTCTCCTTCAGCGTAGGCAATTCTGGGTGGATTTTTTTTTGCTCTCTCGATCATTGGCTGCATAAAAAGCTGACTGCGATTAACATAGCTATGCAATTTATTACGATATATCTCGAGATCCTCTATTGGCCTTGTCGCCACGCCGCTGGCCATAGCAGCTTTAACTACTGCTAAGGGGACTTCTTCAATAAGACGAGGATCAAATGGTTTGGGGATTAGATAATCTGGACCAAATTTTAGATCCTCTCCTACATAAGCCTCTGAGACTTCGGGCGAAGCCTCACGGTGGGCTAAATCAGCGATAGCCATTACACAGGCTTTTTTCATCTCATCATTAATAGTAGTAGCGCCACAATCTAGAGCCCCCCTAAATATAAAAGGAAAACATAAAACATTGTTGACTTGATTTGGAAAATCTGACCTTCCGGTCGCTATTATCGCATCCGGTCTAGTGGCTTTGGCTAGCTCGGGCATTATCTCTGGTGTTGGATTTGACATTGCAAGCACTAACGGGTTCGCAGCCATTTTTTTTATCATACTCGCTTTTAGTATGCCTGGCCCAGAAAGACCCAAGAACAGGTCTGCATTGACAATCGCATCATTTAATGTCCTATCATTTGTTTCAGAAGCATAATTCTCTTTCCACGGGTTCATCCCGATTTCTCTACCTTTATAAATAACTCCGTTGCGATCAATCATACGAATATTATTTTTTTTAAGACCCATAGTAACAAGAAGATCTACGCAAGCAATGCTTGCGGCACCTGCTCCAGTTACAACAATTTTTATATTTTCAATTTTTTTCTCTACAATTCTAAGGCCATTATAGATAGCTGCAGCAGAGACTATAGCAGTCCCATGTTAATCATCGTGAAAGACTGGTATTTTCATACGATCTCGTAATTTTTTTTCAATGAGAAAACATTCAGGCGCCTTAATATCTTCTAAGTTAACCCCACCAAAAGTTGGCTCAAGTGATGCTATGATATCGACTATTTTATCTGCGTCTGGTTCATCAATTTCAATATCAAATACGTCAATATTGGCAAATTTTTTGAACAAAACAGCTTTTCCCTCCATAACAGGTTTTGAAGCTAGTGGGCCAATATCTCCAAGGCCAAGGACTGCAGATCCATTGGTTATGACTGCAACGAGATTTCCACGTGCAGTTACTTTATCGACATCGGTTGGATTTTTGACTATATGGCCACATGCATAAGCTACACCTGGTGAGTAAGCCATTGCTAGGTCGCGTGCGTTGGCCATCGGTTTAGTAGCCCGTATTTCCAATTTTCCTGGTAGTGGGTTCTTATGATAGCGAAGTGATCTTTCCTTGAATGAATCATCCATTTTTGTATCTCGTAATTAATCACCAAGAAAATCTTGGGCTTGAGTTTTCCAGTTTCTGAAATTTCACATATTCTAACGCGATAGCTGTTGTTTTTGCTAAGAATTTATCTACTTTAATCATAAATATTGAACTATTGAGATTTATATTTTTTATATTTAGAAATTTTATTTCTTAGAGTACAAATAAAATGAATATTGTGCCAATAGTTGATTTTATAGATCCAAAAGGTCGAAAGTATCTCGTTGAGGCTCTGGCATAAGAGCTACTTATAAATGCAGCCTCATTGGAATATCAGCAGAATTGGGGGGCAACTTGTACGATACTTATAATCACTATATCGATATAAATTAGCTTTATAAACTCAGTTTCGTCGATGAACTTGAAAATATTATGATAGTTTCTTTTAGTATTTGTTTATTTTCATTTATAGGCGACGCTTTTGTATCGATTTTAAAGCGTCAATCAGATTTAAAAGACACA
>NYXF01000043.1 GCA_002685455.1 Porticoccus sp.
GGCTGTGCCTGATGGTGCATCTATTTTATTTTTATGGTGGGCCTCAGAAATTTCAATATCCACATCTTCGCCCAGAACTTGCGCGGCAAGATCAATTAACCCGAAACATAAATTCACCCCGGTGCTAAAGTTAGAAGCAATACATAGTGCTGATTTCTTAGAGAAATTCTGCAGTTGTTTTTTTTGATCGTCATTAAAGCCGGTTGTCCCGATCACCATACACTTATGGTGCTCTTCACAAATCTTTGAGTTTATAAGACATGCTTCTATAGAGCTAAAATCTATCAGCACATCAAAGTCAGCTATAACATTATTTATGTCGTCTGTTAATAGAATACCAGTGTCCTTGGTTGCAATAAGACTGCCTACATCAGAACCTATGACTGGACTGTCGGGTCTAACGATAGCAGCACAAAGATTGACTTCGGGGCTTTTGATAGTGGCTTCTATTAATGCCCGGCCCATTCTTCCAGCAGCACCATTTATAGCAACTCTAGTGGAACTTTTTTTCATAGTATCGACGATCTTATTAATGGCTTCTTTAACAAATAAATTATCAAGTATTCTATTATAGAAATATTTATAAAACTATATTTGTAATGTATGTAAAATTTGGTACAAATTAGGCAGTGAAGCCATCAAAAAACTTTTTTACGCCCTTGAACCAAGAATTTCTCTTCGGTGAATTTTTTTCAAGACCCATACTGCCCTGCAAGTTACGAAGTATATCTTTTTGCTTGTTACTTAGGTTAACGGGGGTCTCTAAAACAACAGTGCAAAACAAATCACCGACACCTTTACTACGAACCGTTTCAACTCCTTTACCCTTCAGTCTAAATGTGGTCCCAGTTTGCGTTTCTTCTGGAACTTTTAGTTTAACTGGGCCATTCAAAGTCGGTACCTCAAGCTCATCACCGAGGATAGCACTAATTATACTGATTGGTAATTCACAATGAAGATTACGTCCATCTCGTTGGAATAGCTTATGCTTTTGAACATTCATCTGGACATAAAGATCACCAGGTGGTCCACCTTCGGGACCTGCTTCACCTTCTCCACTAAGACGTATACGATCACCAGTATCAACCCCTGGAGGCACTTTCACAGAAAGCGTTTTGTTTTCCTCAGTTCTTCCTGTACCGCGACAAAAGTTACAGGGGTCACTTATAATTGTTCCACGCCCATGACATGTTGGGCAAGTTTGCTGAACTGAAATAAAACCTTGATTCATTCTCACCTGACCGTGACCGCCGCAAGTTGGACAAGTTGTTGGAGAAGACCCTTTCTTGCTTCCAGAGCCATTGCAATGCTTGCAAGAAACTAGCGTGGGTATTTTTATTTTTACTGTCTTTCCCTTTATCGCATCCTCTAAAGACATATCCAAATTATATTGCAGATCTGACCCTCGCATCGGTCCAGATCTGCCTTGATTTCTCGCACCACCAAAGATGTCACCAAAGACATCACCAAAGATATCGCTAAAATTGCCATCGGGACTATGACCACCACCAGCTCCTGGTGCAGTATGTCCATATTGATCATAGGCCACTTTTTTTTCGTTATCTGATAGGACTTCGTATGCTTCTGTAGCTTCTTTAAACAAATGATCAGCATCTTTATTATCTGGGTTGCGGTCAGGATGATTTTTCATCGCTATACGACGATAAGCTTTTTTTATATCTTGAGCAGGTGCATTCTTAGGCACACCTAGGACTTCATAATAATCACGTTTAGACATTCGTTATCAACTTTTAATAAAATAATTTAGTTTTTTTAGCCCTTTAATATACTAAAGCACGGAATACAATCCGCGCTTTAGTTGTTCTAGAAAATAATCAAAATTTTGTTTTATAGATTTTTATTTCTTTTTATTTTCTTTTTTAGACTTAGATTTTGTTTTTTCTGTCCTAGACTCTGTTTCTTCAGCATTAGGGTTTTCAGTTTCAGATTTAACCTCCTCAAACTCAGCGTCAACAGCATCGTTGTCAGTAGAGTTAGCTCCAGTATCAGCTTCAGGATTATCCCCTCCAGCTGCAGCTTGCTCTGCATATAGTTTCTGGGCCAATGCGCCAGATGCTTCCGAAAGCTTAGCTGCTGCGGCATCTATAGCTTCTTTATCATCTCCTTTCACAGCCACCTCAACCTCTTTAACGGCAGCAGTAATAGCATCTTTTTCTTCATCTGATGCTTTTTCACCAGCCTCCTCCAAAGTTTTTGTAGCCGCATGTGCAAGGCCGTCTGCTGTATTTCTTGCTTGAGCTAAATCTTCAAACTTTTGATCTTCAGCGGCATTAGCCTCTGCATCATTTACCATTTTTTCAATTTCTTCGTCAGATAGTCCTGATGATGCTTTAATCACGATAGATTGCTCTTTTCCTGTTGCTTTGTCTTTAGCGTTAACATTAAGGATACCGTTTGCATCAATATCAAAGGTTACCTCTATTTGAGGCATACCTCTTTGCGCAGGAGGTATATTAGCAAGATCGAATCTACCTAAAGACTTATTTCCTGTTGCTTGTTTCCTTTCACCCTGAACCACATGAACAGTGACTGCCGTTTGATTGTCCTCGGCGGTCGAGAAAATTTGTGATTTTCTTGATGGTATAGTTGTGTTTTTTTCAATTAACGGAGTAGCGACACCACCCATAGTCTCTATACCTAAAGTTAAAGGAGTGACATCTAACAACAACACATCCTTTACGTCGCCTGATAAAACTGCACCCTGTATAGCNGCCCCCATGGCAACTGCCTCGTCAGGATTTACGTCTTTGCGAGGTTCCTTGCCAAAAAAGTCAGTCACTTTTTCCTGCACCATAGGCATGCGAGTTTGTCCACCGACTAATATAACATCATTAATATCAGAGACGGATTTGCCAGCATCTTTTAAAGCTACCTTGAGTGGCGCCATAGTTCGCTCAACTAACTCTTCAACTAATGACTCAAGCTTAGATCTTGTAAGCTTGACCACAAGATGTTTTGGCCCTGTAGCGTCAGCAGTTATGTAAGGCAAATTAACTTCTGTTTGTTGACTAGAGGATAACTCTATTTTAGCTTTCTCAGCAGCTTCTTTAAGACGCTGAATTGCCATGGGATCTTTTAATAAATCAAAATTATTTTCTTGCTTAAATTGATCAGCTAAGTATTCAATTAAACGCATGTCAAAGTCTTCGCCCCCCAAGAAGGTATCTCCATTGGTTGAAAGTACTTCAAATTGATGTTCACCATCTACATCTGCAATTTCGATTATAGAAATATCAAAAGTACCACCACCTAGATCATAAACAGCAATCACACGGTCACCCGGAGTTTTATCTAACCCATATGCAAGTGCAGCAGCGGTAGGCTCATTTATTATTCTTTTTACGTCAAGTCCCGCGATTTTGCCTGCATCTTTGGTTGCCTGGCGTTGTGAATCGTTAAAATATGCTGGTACAGTTATTACAGCTTCTGTAATATTATCACCAGAATAATCTTCAGCAGTTTTTTTCATTTTTTTGAGAACTTCTGCAGAAATTTGTGGTGCTGCACGCTTTTCACCATTCACCTCAACCCATGCATCACCGTTTTCTGCCTTAACAATTTTATATGGCACCATTTTGATATCTTTTTGAACTACCTTATCTTCANANCNNCGNCCNATTANNCGNTTNACTGCAAATAANGTGTTAGCCGGATTTGTCACTGCTTGACGCTTTGCAGACTGTCCAACTAAAATTTCACCGCCATCAATATAAGCAACAATGGATGGGGTGGTTCTTACGCCTTCAGCGTTTTCTATTACTTTTGGCTTATTGCCCTCAAGTACAGAAACGCATGAATTTGTTGTACCTAAGTCAATTCCTATAATTTTGCCCATTTCTCTTCTCCGGGATTAACGTAATTTTAAAAAAAACAAAATATTATCTATGTGTGTTTATATTGGCGCGTTATTTCGTATTTCAACCTCTTTCAAACGATTTCTTCTGTAAGCTACTGGTTATCCGCTTTAGCAACTACAACCATCGCAGGTCTAACCAAGCGACCGTTGAGTGTATAGCCTTTTTGAAAAACATCTATAACCGTATTTGGAGAAACCGATGGGTCCTCTAATATACTCATAGCTTGATGGAGATCTGGATTGAAAATATCTCCTTTGGGATTAACTGGTAATATTTTTTGTCGCTCTAAAACATCCTGAAAACTTTTCAAGGTGAGCTCTACCCCCTCAGCTAATGACTTCAATTTACTCTCATTTTGATCTAGGCTTTCGAGAGCTCGCTCGAGATTGTCCACAACCGGCAACAACTCTGCCACAAACTTATCTAATGAATATTTATGGGCGTTTTGAACATCTCTTTCAGAACGACGAACAATATTTTGCATTTCCGCCTGATTTCTCAGAGACTCGTCTTTCGCTTCCGCAAGTTCTTTTGATAGACTTTTAACCACTTTGCTCAGATCCAATTCCTTTTTAACATTGGAATTTTTTGCTTTACCCCTTTTTGGAGTTTTTGCCTTAACTTTTTTTTCAGACTGTTCGATAGTCTCATTTGGGCTTTTACTTTTTTTTTCCGCCACAAAAAATCTCCTTAGAAAAACCAATTTAAAATTAGAAAAAATCCACTAAAGGTATGGTTTACCTTGTTTTTTCCACCTAACGAATAACATTGGGGCATAGCAAAAAGTTTCAAGGGCAGACGCATCATAAAAATCCGTATAAAATTACCACTAATCTTTTTCATCAAATTAATTTGAGAACTGTTTTGCTTCAAACATTAGTTATTAAAAATTTTACTTTAGTTGAAAATCTAGAAATAGATTTCAATAAAGGTATGACAGCACTTACTGGTGAAACTGGCGCGGGAAAGTCTTTAATTGTTGGAGCGCTTGCGATGGTTTTAGGTGATCGCGCCGATATTGACCAACTAAGAAAATCAGCTGTTAAATCTGAAATATCGGCTGTTTTTGATATTACTGAAGTTCCATTGGCAAAATATTGGCTCAAAAATAACGATTTTGAAGATTCAGAAAACGAGTGTGTAATCCGAAGAGTTCTCACAAAGGAAGGAAGATCTAGGGGGCATATAAACGGACAATCAGCCACTATGCAGCAATTAAGAGAGATTGGCGGGACACTTATGGATATCCATAATCAACATGAACATCAATCTCTTCTGAGGCGCGAAACTCATCGTCATATACTTGATAGCTATGCAGGCTGTTCTGAGTTATCAAATACTACAAGGGATCTTCATTTTAAATGGGTTAATGCGAAAAAAAAGCTGCAGGAACTAAAAAATAAAACTGCAGAATCAGAAGAGTCGAAAGCTTTTTTATCTTTTCAGCTTGCCGAGCTAGAACAAATTGGTATATCAAAAGGAGAATTAGAATCACTTGAAGAACAGCAGACAAGAATTGCAAACTCGGAGTCGATAATTTCTGATTGTAATGAAATACTCCAGTTCTATTCTGGAGGGGAGCATTTTAATCTTGAAAAAATATTAAATAAATCTATCCAGATTCTCCAAAGGATTCCTGGTAAATCAAAAAACTTGGAAGAGGCGCATAGGTTACTTTTGAGTGGGCAAATTGAAATTCAAGAATCAGAAAAAGAAATATATCAATATCTCAACGAATTCAAACCTGAACCCGAGGCACTTCAGAAAATTGAGGAACGTCTCAGTGAGATATTTCAGCTAGCTAGAAAATACAAGGTTTTGCCAGAAAATCTATATTTGAAGAAAGAAATTATTGAATCTGAATTAAAAAAAATATCAGTAAACTGCGATGAAGAAAACCGTCTTCAAAAAGAAACAAAAAAATTATGTGCAGAATATTTAACGGAGGCAAGTAAACTAACTGAAATCAGGTCTTTGGCATCTAGGAGTATTGCTACAGATATAGAAAATCAGTTCAAACTATTATCAATGAATGGTGCAAAATTTTTGGTTAATCTTGAACCAATAACTAATGATGATCATAGCGCAAATGGTAAAGAGGAGGTTGAATTTTTCATAAGCACTAATATTGGAGAGCCATGTAAACCGATTTCACGAATTGCCTCAGGTGGTGAACTATCAAGAATTAGTCTCGCTATTCAAGTGATAGCTGCCAGGAACTCGTCTATTCCGACACTTGTATTTGACGAGGTCGATGTAGGAATTGGTGGAGCAACAGCTGATACAGTTGGATCTATGCTTAAAGAACTGGGTGAGTGTGGACAAATTTTATGTATTACACACCAGCCACAAGTGGCTTCGCAGGCACACAACCACATGATGGTGAGTAAAGTTACCAAAGAAAAGTTTACGTTTAGTAAAATTGTTAGTTTAAATTCTTCTGAAAAACTAAATGAAATAGCAAGAATGCTTGGGGGGGTTAATATTACAGATACAGCCTTAAGTCATGCAAAAGAAATGCTCTCACTGAACAAAGAAAAATAATTATAGAAGTTCTTTCTTTCTGACATAGAGGACAAGGCTGTGGGAAATCAACTCAAATCCATTGTCTGTTGCTATCTTTTTTTGTAATTCCTCAATTTCATCACTTTGAAATTCAATTACTTCTCCACTATTGACATCGACCATATGGTCGTGATGAACCCCTCTCTCAATTTCATAAACTGCCGGGCCGCTATCAAAATTGTGTCGTATGACAAGGCCAGACGACTCAAACTGAGTGAGCACACGATAAACAGTCGCTATTCCAACATCTTCGCCAGCTTCGACAAGTTGGCGATAAATATCATCGGCACAAAGGTGAGGTTCAGCTGATTTCTCAAGTATGCTCAGTATCTTCAATCTTGGTATAGTTACCTTTAAACCAGCATCACGTAATTCTTGATTTTCATCACTCATTGTTTTTTAACCCTTCTATAGATAGATTCTATTCTGTATTATTATAAATGAATCTTATCATGGAAGTTTAATAATGCGCCACTTTGAAAAATTAATGCTCTACCTGTCAATCATCGCTATGATTGTGATAATCTCAAGTTGCTCTAGGTTCTCTATGCCCACGATACCAAAATTTGATAAGGGATTGCTCAAACTTCCAGGTATACACAAAATTGATATACAACAAGGTAACGTAATTACTCAAGATATGATCAACCAACTAAAGCCGGGTATGACCAAAACTCAAGTGAAGTTCATCATGGGTACGCCTCTAATTGCAGATACTTTTAATCAAAATCGTTGGGATTATTTTTATGGATTAAAACCAGCTCAAGGAGAAGAGGTAAGAGAAAGAATGGTTATTTTTTTCAAGGAGGATAAGTTATCAAGCTTACGAGGTGATTATATGCCTGACCCGGTCTTAGCTGAAACTGAAGATCAGCAAAGTAACTCGACGGATTAACGAATTTATGTGGTATATAACATAATAAAAAACTCTAGATTTTATGTTCTAGGATTTTTTGCACGTACTTTTCTTATTTCCTTAGGATCTAAAATAAGCGGTCTATATATTTCCACCCTGTCCATGTTTTTCAACACCCTTTCTTTTGGTGACTCTGAGTCTCTTGTTCCAAGAAGTTTACCAAAAATTCCCATCTTCGCATTTTCTATATCTATTTCTGGGAATTCATCAACAATACCTGAGGTCTTCACTGCGTCAAAAGCAGTTGTTCCGGCTGGAACCTGAAGTTCCACAATTTTCTGTCTTTTTGGCAATGCATAAGCAATTTCAACAAAAATGTAGCTCTTAAGCGTCATTAACCATAAACCTCTCTCGCTCTCGCTGTTAGAGCATCAACAAGATTGTTGGCAACTGATGTAAATAATTGATTAGATGCCAATCCTATAGCAAAACTACTAAACTCAAATTCTAAATCTAAGGAAACTTTACAAGAATTTTTATCTAGTTCTTTGAAAACCCACTCACCCTTAAATTTATCAAATGGCCCTTTTTCTAGAGCCATAATTATTCTTTCTGGCTCTTGTAAGGTATTATGAGTCGTGAAACTATGTTGCAAAAAACCTTTTTTTAGATCGAGTCTTGCGACCATAGATGATTCATTTTGTTTTAGTATTTCTGAACCTACACAATTATCCATATAGTCAGGGTAACTCAATATATCGTTAACTATATTAAACATTTGTTGTGAAGAATATGATAGCAATGCTGTTCGATTTATAGATGTTGTCATCCTGCAAACCTCGGGTAGATGCCCATAATCAGAACAACTAATACAGCTAGGGGTGAAACAAACTTGACGGCCCATTGCCAAGTAAAAAATAACCTAGGGCTATCGTCTAATAATTGATTCTCAACTATTTTTGACTTTAGCATCCATCCAATCAAGATCGCTACTAAAAACCCAGACAGAGGTAGCATTATATTGGCTGTTATGAAATCTATTAATTCAAAAAAATTAAATCCAGCAATTTTTTCTTCAGCCCAAATATTAAAGGAAAAAACGCTACCTAATCCGACAATCCATGCAATGAAACCTAGCGAAAAGCTTGCTGTAAGCCTGCTGCAACTTTTAGATTCAATTAAATAAGCAATTGCAGGCTCGATTAAAGATATTGATGAACTCCATGCTGCTAATGTCACTAAAACAAAAAATAACGTTCCAAAAAATAAGCCGCCGATCATATTACCAAATGCTACTGGCAGGCTGACAAACATCAATCCAGGACCTGCGCTTGACTCAATGCCCGGATTTACAAAGACAATAGAGAAAATAACTAGTCCTGCAATTAATGCAACTAATGTATCTAATGCGCCCACCATCAGGACATTAGAAAAAACTCCACTATCTTTAGGCATATACATTCCATAGGTCATCATTGCCCCCATCCCTATACTAAGTGTGAAAAAAGCGTGGCCAAGTGCTACTAATACAGCTTTCCAGGTTAGTGATTCAAAATTGAAACCGAATAAAAAACTAAAGGCTTTCGCAAGATCACCCTGTTGATATCCGAATATCAATAAACCAATTAATAGAACGAACAATAGTGGCATTAATATCTGAGCAGCGAGGCCTAATCCTTTATTTATCCCAAAAACAACTACAGCTATTGTCATGACTATAAATAGCGATTGCCAAAAAATTAATTCACTTTTATCTTTTAATAAATTATCAAAAATAAGGCTGGCATTCTCTGCGTTTACATTTTGAAATGTTCCAGAAATCATATGCTCAATATAACTCAATGCCCAACCTGCGATAACCGCATAATAAGATAATATCAACAAACCTGCGGAGACTCCCATCCAGCCGATTATAGTAAAATTTTTATGTGCACCTGAAGATTTAATCAGGTCTCGAATNGTGTTNACNGGGCTTTTTTTNCCCATNCGGCCNAATGTCACTTCAGCCACCATNATTGGTAGAGCAANAATCACAATACAAAGAATATATACAATNACAAATGCACCGCCTCCATTTTCTCCAGCAATATATGGAAATTTCCAAATATTACCTAAGCCTACTGCAGAGCCAGCTGCTGCAAGGATGAATGTCCAACGACTAGACCATGAGGCATGAAAGTTTTTAGTATTTTTCAAAATTATTCCTATTTATAGTTTATTTTAATTGTACCGCTAAACTATGATCTTAAAAACTAGTCAAACTATACTATTATTACTTTTTCTTGAAGAGAAAAAAATTATAGGTCCTTTTGCTCTCAATCCTTATAATATTAAGTATGGAAAAAAAATCAAAAAAGTTACAAAAAAATATTACCATTGCGAAAAATAAAAAGGCGCGGCACGACTATTTCATTGAAGAAAAATTTGAGGCTGGGTTAGTCCTACAAGGATGGGAAGTAAAAAGCCTAAGAACTGGTAAAGGTCAACTTACTGATAGTTATGTGNNGCTACAANATGGTGAGGCCTTTTTAATGGGCGCCCATATAGCTCCTCTAAATACAATCTCAACCCACTATGTGGTAAATCCAGGAAGAAATAAAAAACTTTTGTTAAATAAAAAAGAGTTGTCCAAACTATTTAACGGCGTTAACCAAAAAGGTTATACGTGTATTGCATTATCAATTTATTGGAAAGACCACATTATTAAGTGTGAGATCGCATTAGCGAAAGGTAAGCAGTTTCATGATAAAAGAGCCTCTGAAAAAGACCATGACTGGCAACGTCAAAAACAGAGAATTATGCGACATAACATCTAATATGCCAAAAAAGTAAGACGTTCAAATAATCTATTTAGGTCATATCATTGTAATTTTTTATGGGTGCGTATGTTTTCTTATGCAGTTATTTGCGCTATGCCACTTTCTAATGTGTTAAACTAATCTATTACGGGGGCGTTCTGGATTCGACGCCGGTTACAAAACCTGTGGTGCATGCCGAGATGGTGACCAATCTCGTTAATCCAAAGTCGCAAATTATTAGTTGCCAACGATGACAACTACGCACTCGCCGCCTAAGAAACGGTAGGGAGCCATCTGACTGGAGCCGTGCTTATGCGTCCAGAGTCTCTTGGGGCTATCAGGTGTCATACTCATAGGATCGTGATGAAACTTGTCTGGGGTAGACTCACTAAAAACTTACCGGAATCGTAATTTACGTACCCTGCCAGTCGGGTTGTCAATTATTAAATTAATGACTGAACTAAGCATGTAGAGCCTTCGGCAGAGGACTGACGGACGCGGGTTCAATTCCCGCCGCCTCCACCAAAATAAGTCAAATATCAATAAGCACTAAACCGCCGTGATTAACATGACTAAGTAAGAAATTTAATCCATGCATATTTTGTCGAGCATGGTAAGGCTTCTTTAATGGATTAATCAGGCCTATCAGTCACCGCCCCAGTAGAAGCAGAGCTCACAGTTTTCGCATATTTTGCTAATAATCCTCTTGTATATCTTGGCGCAGGCTTCGTCCAACTACTCTTTCTCTTAGCCATTTCTAAATCACTTATATCAAGTCTAATCTCACTATTTTTGGCGTCAATTGTAATTCTATCGCCATTTTCAACCAACGCGATAGCACCTCCCTCATATGCTTCAGGCGTAATATGGCCCACCACAAACCCCCTACTTCCTCCTGAAAAGCGACCATCAGTGATTAGTGCGACATCATTACCTAGCCCTTTACCCATAATTGCAGAGGTAGGGCTCAACATTTCTCGCATACCAGGACCACCTTTCGGGCCTTCGTAACGAATAACAACTACATCTCCAGATACCACTTTCCCGTCAATAATAGCAGAAAAGCCCTGCTCTTCTGAGTCATATACTTTAGCAGTGCCAGTAAAACTTAAGCCCTCTTTGCCTGTGATTTTTGAAACCGCGCCTTCAGGTGCTAAATTTCCGCTAAGTATCACCAGATGGCTATCTTTTTTAATTGGTTTATCAAAAGGTAGGATGATATTTTGTCCTTTGGGGTAATCGGTTACCCCAGCCAAGTTTTCGGCCATTGTTTTTCCTGTAACTGTTATACAGTCACCGTGTAACATTCCAGCATTCATCAAACGCTTCATCAATGGTTGAATTCCACCGATTTCAATTAATTCGGACATCAGATATTGTCCGCTTGGACGCAAATCAGCAATCACTGGTGTTTTTTCACCGATACGAATAAAATCCTGCAGTGTCAGCTCTACCCCTATAGTGTCTGCCATTGCTATTAGGTGCAGCACTGCATTAGTAGAGCCTCCTAAGGCAATAACAAGCGTAATTGCATTTTCAAATGCCTTTTTTGTCATAATATCAGATGGTTTTATATCATTTTCGAGCAAGCAAACAATGGCTTCACCTGCGTCGATACAGTCTTGCATTTTGTTACTTGAAACAGCATTTTGTGCAGAACTATTTGGCATGCTCATCCCCAAAGCCTCAATCGCTGAGGCTAAAGTATTTGCTGTATACATGCCGCCGCAAGACCCAGGGCCTGGGATCGCAGTTTTTTCAATATGCTCTAGTTGAGTAATAGGGATATCACCGTTCGCATGACTACCTACAGCTTCAAATACAGAAACGATATCTGTATGATTTTCTCCAGGCAAAATCGTTCCACCATATACAAAAATTGAAGGGCGGTTCAAGCGTGCTAGGCCCATCAAACAGCCAGGCATATTTTTATCGCAGCCACCAATAGCAATAATGCCATCATGCCCCATGCCGGCTGAAACTGCCTCTATAGAATCGCAAATAACTTCACGTGATACTAAAGAATACTTCATACCCTCTGTACCCATAGAGATGCCATCAGACATTGTTATAGTGTTATAAATCACACTTTTGGCTCCGGCACTATCAACACCTTTACTCACTTCGTCTGCAAGAGTATTGATATGCATATTGCATGGCGTCACCATTGACCAAGTTGAGGCGATACCTACCTGTGGTTTTTTAAAATCATCGTCACTGAATCCTACTGCTCTGAGCATAGAGCGACTAGGAGCCTGAGTTGGTCCATCTACAATTTTTAGTGAATTTTTTCGTGTTTTATCTTTATTCATATTTTGATCTTCATTTTTAACTTGAATAAACACACTATATGAATGTATAGATAAATTACAATCTAAATTGATGGGTTTGTTTGCTCGTGGTGCTTGTATCCCAAAATATCCGAAACTAATCTTGTTTTAAACATCTAATCGTTTTTTGAAGATAAATTTTCTTTGTAATAATTCCTTAAATTATTTACTCTTATTGATATGGATTTCGATAAAAAAACATCATTTCAGCTTCCGAATGACGCATTTAAGCGTTTAGATGAAGAAGCCGATGAAAAGTTTTATAAAATACCTAGATTTGTTGCGCATATAGATTACGGCGCAATAGATGCTGTTACAGATCTCTACCGAGAATATCTCCCAAAAACTGGCCATATCTTAGATCTTATGAGTAGTTTCTTTTCTCATTTTCCGGATAACAATACTTATAGCTCAGTGACTGGTTTGGGTATGAATGAAAGGGAAATGTTTCATAATAAACAGCTAGATAAATGGGTTGTTCATAACTTAAATGATAATCCTAGTCTTCCTTTTGAGGAGAATCAGTTTGATGCAGGTGTAATTTGCGTTTCCATTGATTATTTGACTGATCCACTCTTTGTTTTGAAGGATATGGGGAGGGTTTTGAAAAAAGATGCGCCATTAATAATAACTTTCTCAAATAGATACTTTGAATCAAAAGCAACCACTATTTGGCTTCAGTTAAACGAGGAACAGCGTGCATATTTTGTCAAATCATTACTGATCGATGCCAAATGCTACAAAAATATTAAGCTTACTGACTGTTCACCAGAGTTTGGTGATCCACTGTATGCTGCCATTGCTAAAAACATAGTTTAGAGGTTTTTAGCATCAAGTTAAGCTAACGAACAACCAAGTACATTGGACGTCCGTTTCGACTAATCTGAAGCAGTATTGATCTTTGACTTAATTTTATTGCATCGTAGAAGTCACTTAAATCTTCAACCCTTTGTCTGTTAACACCAACAATCAGGTCTCCGGGTCTCAATCCAGCGTATGCGGCCGGTGAATTGGGCTGCAGGTCCGCGACAACCAAACCGCTTCCTTTGGGGCTCTTCTCTATTGTGGCGCCCTCAAGGAGAGGTGGCATTTTTCCATCAGCAGAGGATGTTTGTTGCTCTCCAATTCCTACTGTTATTATTTTTGTTTTACCTTCACGAATTAAGCTGACTTTTACTTTATCGCCTACTTCTTTAATTCCGATTTGACTTCTCAGTTGACCACCGGAACTAGTAGATCTTCCATCAATAGCAATTATGACATCACCTGCTTTTAACCCAGCCTCTTCTGCTTTTGAGCTCTCAGCTACGCCAGTAACTAAGACGCCCTGCTGTCCATTTTTTAAGGAAAAAGCCTGGCGTAATTCAGGTGTAATATCCTGAATGGAAATTCCGAGTTGACCTCTTTTAACCTCACCTGTTTTAAGAATTTGATCCATACTAGCTTTGGCCATATTGACTGGTATTGCGAAACCAATCCCTATATTTCCACCTGAGGGTGCAATAATTGCTGTATTAATACCTATCAAGTTACCCTCTAAGCTCACTAGTGCACCTCCAGAATTTCCTGGATTAATTGATGCATCAGTTTGAATAAAATTCTCGTAACCCTCGATTCCAAGACCTGTTCGACCTAAAGCACTTACTATGCCTGTTGTCACTGTTTGGCCTAGTCCAAAAGGATTTCCAATTGCTACAACAAAATCTCCTACGTCTAAGTTATTAGAATCACCAAACTTAACCTGGGAAAGATTTTTTGCATCTACTTTTAATATTGCAATATCAAGCTCAGGATCAACACCTTTGATTTCAGCAGTAAATTCTCGGCCATCGACTAATGACACTCTTACTTCATCTGAACTTTTAACTACATGATAGTTAGTCATGATAATTCCATTTGTAGCATCAACAATCACACCTGAACCTGCACTTTGTCTTCTCTTACGAGGCTTTTGCATCTCAGGAATGTTTCTACCGCGCTGGTTAAAGAATTTTCTAAAGAAGGGATCATTCATTAGAGGATTTTGCGACTGATTATTTGTTGAAAAAGTGGCAATATTCACTACTGCAGGATTTACCTCCTTAAGCATTGAAGACAGAGATGGGAGCTTATTGCCAGAGCCATCTGATAAAGGAAGTGCTCCATATGCTTCTATAGAAAAACCCAAAATACACAGCAAAAAAACAAAGTTCTTAAGTGGTGACATTAATTGCTCCCAAAGTTTTATTAAAAAAATTTACTTACATTATATAATCAATCATTCTATAAAAATATTAAAGACAAAACTAAATTTTTACTGAAAAAAATTATAAAATGCAACTATTATTTTAACTAGAGCAATCTTATGAAAGCAGCAATACTAACAGATACAAATGGCCCAAATTGTTTAAAGATTACAGATTTAAGGATGCCCGAACCTTTATCAGGGGAAGTGCGGGTAAAAATAATTTCTTCGGCTCTTAATAGAAGAGATTACTGGATTACGAGGGGAGGGTATCCAGGTACTAAAACACCTTGTATCGCAGGTTCTGATGGAGCTGGTATTATTGATAAAGTTGGTAAAGGTGTTAACGCTGATGTGATTGGGATGGAGGTAGTTCTCTATCCAGCCAGAGAATGGGGGGATAGTGAAGTTTACTACGGACCAAATTTTAGAGTTCTTGGAATGCCTGACCAGGGAACCTTCGCAGAATATATCTGTACCCCATTAAAAGATATTTATCCTAAACCCAAACACCTAAGTTGGGAACAAGCTGCTGCAATACCACTGGCAGGACTTACAGCTTGGCGAGCAGTCGTAACCCAAGCTGAGGTTCGCGCAGACCATAAGGTTCTTGTAACAGGTGCAGGTGGTGGAGTCTCCTCATTTGTAATACTTTGGTGCTTACAACTTGGGGCTGAAGTCTACATAAGCAGTAGTAGCAAAGAAAAAATCGATAATGCAAAAAAACTTGGTGTCTCCGCAGGAGAAAATTATAATATTGATGGTTGTTACAAAAAATTATTTAAAAAATCAGGTGGTTTTAACATTGTTATAGATAGTTCAGCTGGTACTCTATTTAATGAAGTATTAGATACACTATTACCAGGAGGGCGTTATATATTCTTTGGGTCTACCGCAGGTCGACCCCCTGAGGGGTTACCTATGGGGAAAGTTTTTTTTAACCATATACGAATTCAGGGTACGACGATGGGTAGTAATACTGAATTTGTTCATATGTTAGATTTTTTAAACAAAAACAAGATTAAACCTATAATTGATTCTGTTTTTCCACTATCAGATATTGTTCAGGCTCATACTCAAATGGAAATGTTCGGACATACAGGAAAAATTGTTCTTTTAAACAATTTAACTGATTGACATTTGACCAAGAGGAACGCCTCAGCTAATGTTGAAGGCTCAACCACAGAGGATGCGAAATTGACAGAACCAAAGATAAAAATACCACGAGAAAAAAATAAAACCGTTGATTTTGAGAAAAAAATTAATGCCCTAGAAAAAATAGTTGAAGATATGGAGAAAGGCTCCCTGAGTCTCGAGGAATCTTTGAAGTTTTTTGAGGATGGAATAAAGATTACTCGGGAATGTCAGCAAGCCCTCAGGAATGCTGAATTAAAAGTTGAAATACTCACAGCAGACTCTAATAAGCTTGAAAAATTTGATGGCGAAGTAACCTAGTGAGGAACCAAGATTTCGATGACTTTTTTCAATATTGCCAAGAAAGGGTTACAAAAAAGCTTGCTGTCATTTTAACTAAAGATAATGATGACAATAATCAATTAAATGGAGCTATTAGCTATAGTGTCTTGAACGGTGGTAAACGTTTGCGACCGATATTGACATACGCTACAACAGAAATTTTTGGTGAGTTGACTGAGGATACAGACCTTATAGCTATGTCAGTAGAACTAATTCATGCATATTCATTAATACACGATGATCTACCATCAATGGATGACGACAGCCTAAGAAGAAATCAACCCACATGCCATATTGTTTATGGTGAAGCTCTTGCAATCCTTGCAGGAGACGCCTTACAAACCTTAGCCTTTGCTCAACTAGCAAAGCTTAGAGCATCCCCCGAAGTANCTCTTAAACTTATAGGCTGTTTAGCCCATGCAGCCGGACCAGAAGGTATGGTCAATGGACAAGCAATAGATATTAATTCCATTAACCGGTCACTAACAATCGACGAAATGGAATTAATGCATCGTAAAAAAACTGGTGCGATGATTGATGCATGTATCATCATGGGCGCTATTGCTACAGGTAAAGCAAATCAGCTACAACTAAATGCTCTTAGAAATTATGGTGAGCTAATTGGGCTAGCATTTCAAGTTAAAGATGATATTTTAGATGTTATTGGTGACACTGAAATAATAGGGAAAAAAGCTGGCTCTGATCAAGTCCAAAATAAAGCTACCTATGTTAAACTACTTGGACTAGAAGGGGCTATAAAAAAAGCCTCAGAATTACATAAATCGGCGATTGAAGCACTTGATATTTTTGACTATAAAGCAGATCGATTAAGGGAAATTGCGGACTATATTATTAACAGAAAATTCTAGATATATATTATATTTTAAAATATTTTCAATTAAGAAGTTTATCTAAATATAAATTTATTTGATGTTAAGTGTAATATTGTACTTCTATTGTGGAAATGAAACAGATGAAAAAAACCTTTGATAGTATTCCTACTGTAAGGCCAGAAACTCCTCTACTCGATACGATAAATAGTCCATCCGATATGAAGAATCTGAGTATAGATCAGTTGCTTGTATTAGCAGACGAACTCCGGGGCTACCTGCTGTTTAGTGTTGGCCAAAGTGGTGGGCACTTCGGTGCTGGGCTCGGTGCTATTGAGTTAACTATTGCTCTGCACTATGTCTTTGATGCACCCAAGGATAAGCTGGTTTGGGATGTTGGTCACCANGCATACCCTCATAAAATTTTAACTGGTAGGAGGGAGGAAATCACTACCATTCGTCAAGCCGAGGGACTGTCTCCATTCCCGCACAGAAAAGAGAGTAAATACGATACTTTCGGTGTAGGCCACTCAAGCACCTCTATAAGTGCAGCGCTAGGAATGGCACTGGCTTNAAAATTTAAAAAATATGATAATAAGTCTATCGCTATTATTGGTGATGGAGCAATGACAGCAGGCATGGCTTTTGAAGCGCTTAATCATACTGCTCATACTGATGCTGACCTGCTTGTTGTCCTTAATGACAACAATATGTCGATTTCACATAACGTTGGTGGTCTTGCTACATATTTTTCTAAGATTTGGTCTAGTCGTTTTTATAATACGATACGTGAAGGTGGGAAAAAAGTTCTCAAAGCAGTTCCTGCTGCCTCTGCATTTGTAAAGAAGACTGAAGTTCACCTTAAAGCTATGGTCGCACCAGGAATTGTATTTGAAGAACTTGGTTTTAACTATATAGGACCTTTAGATGGTCATGATTTAACTCTTTTGATAAAGACTTTAGGCAACCTTAAGTCACTCTCTGGTCCAGTACTGCTTCATACCATTACACAGAAAGGAAAAGGCTTTGGTCCAGCTGAATCTGATCCGGTTGGTTATCATGCTTTAAATAAAATTGAATCAAATATATCTAAAAATAAAAACTCAAAGCTGAAAACACAGAATAAAAAGAAATATCAACAAATTTTTGGTGAGTGGTTGTGTGATATGGCAGATAAAGACTCATCACTTGTAGCAATAACACCAGCAATGTGTGAGGGATCTGGAATGGTTGAATTTTCTCAGCGTTATCCCGATCGTTTTTATGATGTTGCTATTGCGGAGCAGCATGCTGTTACTTTAGCTGCTGGATTAGCTTGTGAACAGATGAAACCTGTAGTGGCAATTTACTCTACTTTTTTACAGCGAGCTTATGATCAAATAATCCATGATGTAGCGCTTCAAGATCTAGATGTACTATTTGCTATTGATAGAGCTGGGCTTGTTGGTGAGGACGGAGCAAGTCATGGAGGTAGCTTCGATATAACTTTCCTTAGGTGTATACCCAATCTCATTTTGATGACGCCATCTGATGAAAACGAAACTCGTCATATGCTCTATACGGGATTTGTCCATAATGGATGTGCAGTAGTCAGATATCCACGTGGTGTAGGGCCTGGAGTAAAGGTAAAAGAAAAAATGTCTGCAATCAGCATAGGAAAAAGTATTATTAAAAGGGAAGGGGAAAAAATTGCAATATTGAACTTTGGAGCGCTCCTAATTACAGCTCAACAAGTCGGTGACGACCTCAATGCCACTGTTGTTGATATGCGATTTGTTAAACCATTAGATGAAGATTTAATAAAAAAACTATCCATAGAAAATATACTATTAGTAACTATTGAGGACAATGCGGTTGCTGGAGGGGCAGGTAGCGCAGTAAACGAATATTTGGCATGCTTAAATATAAAAGTGAGTATACTTCATATAGGATTACCGGATAAATTTATTCCGCATGGTAGCAGAGAATATCAATTGAGTCAGGCGGGCTTAGATGCAAAAAGTATAAAAATGACTATCAAAAAAAAATTAATGGAACTTACTAACAAATAGGAGTTTTGAAATTAAAAACTTCTACCAAATGGAGGCAAGTCAGCTAAAAGTTTTTCTCCATAATGTTTTGTTAGGACTCGCCGGTCTAGAATTGTGATCCTTCCAGTATCAGCCTCACTTCTGATTAATCTTCCACAGGCTTGATGTAATCTTATAGACGCTTCTGGTAGCATTAAATCCATGAAGGGATTGCCTCCTTGTTCCTCTAACCATTCAGAAACTGTTTTATAGATAGGATCATCTGGTACTGAAAAAGGTATCTTGGCTATAATTACGTGCTTGCAGTAGTCGCCTGGAAAGTCCATACCCTCTGCGAAGCTTGCTAATCCAAAAATGATGCTACCATTTTTCTCATCGATGGCTTTTTTATGGCGGGTAACAATTTCTTGATGAGTAAATAGTCCTTGTATCAATATATATTTTTTAAATTCTTCAGAAAGCCCATCCCAAACCAAATCCATTTGGCGTCGAGAGGAAAATAGAACTAATGTCCCTTCTTTTAAGTCTATTAATTTTGGTAATTCTTTAATGAGGGTCTCTGTATGTGCACTAGAGTCACTTGCATCAACTCCAATATTCGGTATTGAAAGTGAACCCGCATTTATAAAATCAAAGGCGCCTTCTACCGCTGTACACTTTAAACTAGGGCATAAACCAACATTTTTTTTAAAATTGTCGAAACTCCCTAAGGTTCTTAATGTAGCTGAGGTAAGTATGGCTGAAAAACAGTATTTCCATAGATTTAATTGAAGTATATCTCCGGCATCTGTAGGTGATGAAGATAGGCAAATATCAATATTTCCTGAGCTCGACTCTTCAATCGATAGCCATCTTGCATTTGGCGGTTTTTTGTGTTGGTTTATTATAGCCGACCTATCAATTTCTGAATCAATCTGTGGGCTTTGAGAATAGCTTTGCCATAATTGCCATATCGACTTAGCTCTACCTTGCCAAGCTCCTACTTGTTGAAATAACTGCTCTAGATCGACTCTTGGAATAGGATGATGGGGGTCATCTATTGCATCAGTTAAACTTTCTGACAAGACTATTATAAGATTTGAAAAAATGGAGAGTTCTTTTGAAATATTTTCAGATATTTTTCTAATCTCAATTCCGGGATCACCACGAGAAAAGCTCCATAGAGATCTGCCTATACCTTTTTCTTCTATATATTTTTCAAATACTGGATAACTTAAATTTATAAGTTTTTCTGATATCTCTGCAGATTCACCTATTTTTTTAAAATATTCTTGTATTATTGGGGTGTCCTTAAATAGCATATGCTTAATTGATATTTGTTTCTTTACGAGAGCTAACCAATTTATTGAGCTTTTTAGTCGGCACTGGCTTGAAAAATGATTTATTGCTGTAGTACCTATCTTATGTGCCTCATCAAAAATATAGATTGTATTCTCTGGGGAAGGAAGTATTACCCCTCCACCCAGGGCCAAATCAGCCATTACTAAGTCATGGTTTGCTACGATGCATTCAGATTTTTCAATATCATCTCTAGCTTTAAAAAAACAACACTTTTTGATGTGCCGACATTTTCGACCTGTGCATTGGCTTCGATTTATCGTCAGCGGTTTCCATTCGACATCCCCTATAATACCTGACCAGCTATCCCTATCACCCAGCCATTCCTTCTCATTTAAAGCTTCATCCATTTCACGATATTTCTTAATGATACTATCTGAGGGGTTAAAATTAATTTCATCATCAAATAAAAACAATCCGTTTTCTTTTGCTTTAGCTCCATCTAAATATTGCTCTAATCTTAGGGGGCAAAGGTATCGCCCGCGCCCTTTTACAAGACTAATATTACAATCCCAGTTTGCACTTTTGAGCAACATAGGAATATCTTTATTGACTAGTTGTTCTTGTAAGGCGACTGTTCCTGTTGAAATAACTACTTGTTTTCCCATTAATCTCGCTAAAGGCAGAGTTGATAGTAAATATGCGATGGTTTTTCCAGTGCCTGTACCAGCCTCAACTACGCAAATACCATTATCGGAGCTTCTTTGTCCTGAAGCATCCTGCTTAATATTACCTAATGTATTAGCAACTAAAGAAATCATTTGTTTTTGTCCCACTCTCGGACGTAAACAGTTGCTTTCTAAAAACTTACTGTAGCCTTCTTGAATTTTTTGTTGTGTATCAATTTCTAACGTCATTGCTTTTGATTAATATTTTGTATGATTGGATTAGCATACATCTCAAGAACAATTTTTTTGCACATAGGTTCGAGTGCTCCTATTCTAAGATTAAACTCATCGGTTATTTTAGCCCAATCACACTCAAGTTTTGCTGCCATCGCTTCAGTCTTGTGATTAGATTTATGAAGCTTGTGGTAGGCTAATAAATTAGTTGCATGCGGTTTATAGTTTTTGATAATTTGTTTGTCAATCGTATGTGCAGCCTCATCTGCAGATAAATAGTCTTTTTTCAGTATATCTCCAAAGGCTATATGTACTGCACCTTTTTTCCCAACTATGCCCTTGTAGATACTTAAGAAATCTTCATCCTCATTTTTTTCATATGAGCCTGTTTTATGTTTTTCTGCTAGCTCCATACCCTTATTAATGTCTAGGGGGTCAAATTCATATGAAATAGATACTGGTACAATATTTAGCTCACTTAGTGCAGCCCCAAAATTTTGAGATTTTTCTTTGCTTAGCGTTAACATCTTCAGTAGAGCCGGTTCAGTTCTATCAAGACCATTTTTTGCTCTTCCTTCACGTTGAGCTATCCAAACTGAACACTTGTCTGTAATTAAAGAATATCGAATATAACGAGACAACTTAGTGAAAGCTTCCAATTTTTCTCGTCGCCCTTTTATAGATCTTTTAACAACGAAACTTTTATTTATGCGAGCCAAGTCAGATACAAATTCTTTTTTAAGCAAATTGTCGCCTATAGCTATTCTTACGGTATCCCTGCCATCATCAATCAGGGCTACATTCAAAAAAGCTGGATCCATTGCTATATCCCTGTGATTGCTAATAAAAAGGTATGGTGTTTTACGATCTAGTTTCTCAAGACCACTAATTGTCAAAAAGCTGTCAGTTTTAATCAGCAGCTTCCCAAAACTTTGCCGAATAGCTTCATGAAGGTCATGTACCTTTTTCATTTTTGAAAAGGCAGAACGTAATGCATAGGAAATAACGGGTCTAGCTAACCAGGGCAACCATCTATATAGTCTTGGGTGCTTTATAGACAATAATGTATCTATAAATTCTGAATTTTTAGATAGCTTCGCTAAAACAGTAGCCACTTCACTATCATTATAAGGTCTGATATCGTCGAATTCGTTCATAATCAAAATGGCTTTTTTGTATAAATAGTATTTGCTAAATAACCTAACGGTGGTTATGCCATGGTACATCTGAAGAACTTTTCTTTACTAAATTAACGACATCTAGAGTCATGGCAAATAGGGCCATGCGAACAAGCAAACCGTTATCTGTCTGGCGAAAAATAGCCAAATTCGGATTCCCGTCTAAATCTTTATCTAGCTCGTTAGCTTCTTTTCTCGAATCCCTAGGCATTGGATGCATAATAACAGTGTTAGGCTCACAATGTGCAGTGTAGACAGCCTGATTTAATCTAAACTTCCCGCGATATGCATCAGCTTCATCTTTGGTAGTAAATCTCTCTTCTTGAATTCTGGTAGAATAAACGATATCCACATGAGATATGCTCGACTCAATTTTTTCTGACTCGATAACTGATAATCCATTCCCTTTCATTTCCTCAACGATATCTTTTGGCATAGATAAACCTTTGGGGGAAACTAGCTGAACAGAAATATTTTTATAAAGCATTAGCAACTTACTTAATGAATGGACTGTTCTTCCATGCTTTAAATCCCCAACCATTGCAATACGAAGTCCATCAATTTTTCTGCCTGAGGCTTTTAGTTCTCTTTGTATAGTGTATAAATCTAATAAAGCTTGACTAGGGTGTTCATTGCTGCCATCACCACCATTGATTACTGGTACTCGACTACTCTTAGCAAATTCGGCTACTGATCCGGGTTTAGGATGTCGCATACAAATGATATCACTGAAACCGGACAACACTCTAGCTGTGTCATGTAAAGATTCTCCTTTAGATAAAGCGGAGAGTTCTAGCCCTACAGTCTCTCGCACATCACCGCCCAAAAGATTAAATGCACTTCCAAAACTAATGCGAGTACGAGTGCTTGCTTCAAAAAACATATTCCCAAGAATAGCCCCTTCAAGAACTCTCGTTCTTTTTTGCCTCTGAGCGTAAGGTTCCATATCGTCAGCAACACAAAATATATTATCGATATCATCTCTTTCAAACTGACTTATGGAAAGAATACTTTGACCTTTAAGTTTCACTATCACCCCAAAGCTAAAAATTTAATGTTAATTATTTTAACGATTTTCCTTTGCTTGAACCAGCAACTTATTAAATGGAGCTCTAATTAAGAATTTCATCACCCCATGACTTAAGAGATAACAGTATATTACGATCTCTTTCTGAACAATCTTTTGATGACAATAGCTGGTTTATTTTTAATAAATAATTTCTCTTAGAGAGAGGGTCTTCGATATCATTATTTAATCTCTCATTACGCATATTTCTCCAAGTCTTTTTTTCAGATACGGTTAGAGAGTCAGGATAATTTGTTGCCCTATAGAGAAAAAGTAAGGCTTTATAACTTTTATCTTGAAAATCTGTAGTGATATCGGCTAATTCAGTGGATGAAGAATTTCTTACTTTTTTAAGATTTTTTTGATCATACTTGGCTTCAATGAAACAAACATGGCTTGACCTCTCGAGATACTTGCTTTTTTCAAATTGACACATAAAAAAGGCTTTTTTTAACTTTTCAGATAAATCATGCTTCAGCAATTCGTGCAGATTCTTGTTACATTTTTCCAGGGAAATATTTAACCGATTTGAAGCAGCATCATCTATCAATTTGGGTGTCAGAATGATAGGGCACTTATTTAATTCAATAGTATAAAGTGAAAGTTCTTGTTTATTGGATTTATTGACGAATAAATTCTCATACAATTCTGTAGCTGAAAAATCTATCAGGGGCTTGGGATCACCCATTAAATTGAAACAGATTATAGAATTATTATTTGTAGGATTAATAGTTAATGGCATCATTAAAGATGAGTAAAGATTTTCTTTGTGGAGCTTTCCAGAAACATGCAAAAATGGTCTTTTCTTGTCAGTATCTATAAGGCTCTTTACCTCTTTTTTTAGTCGATGAGCATAAATATAATTATATAATTTGGGTTGTTTAGTCATAACTAACTTCGCCAAATTAATAGTAGCAATTACATCAGATAGAGCATCGTGAGCAGACTCATGATCGATTCCATTTGCCTCAGTCAAGCTAACCAATTTAAAACAAGGCGAACCATCATCTTTCACTGGCCAATTAATACCCTCTGGCCTTAGCGCTCGTGTAAGGCGAAGTAAATTNAAGATATCCCACCTAGAATTTCCATTTTGATGTTCTCGTGCATAGGGATCGTAAAAATTACGATACAAGCAATATCGAGTGAACTCATCATCAAAATTAATATTGTTATAACCTACACCACAAGTTTTAGGAAATGATAATTCTCTATATATCTTGTCGATAAACTCTCTCTCTGGGATACCCTGGGTTAAGCAAACTTGTGGAGTAATACCAGTAACTAGGCAAGATTCAGGAGACGGAAGCCGATGAGACGGTGGATGGCAATACATAACTAGGGGTTCGCTAACTATTTCTAACTTTTCATTAGTTCTTATGCCTGCAAATTGTGAAATATGATCTCGGCTTGGATTCAATCCAAAGGTTTCGTAGTCATACCAATAAAGACTGCTAGTCATTCTTAGGTTAACTCCATAAATAAAGTTTTATAATACCTAGTTTTCGTGAGATAACACAAAATTAAAAAACTTATGTTCCTAATTCTTTCAAAGTAATTGGATTTATCTAATCGAAGCATTAAGATGAGTTTTTTTATGGCTAAAATGTCAAATAATTTTATGGTTGCCATAAACCCTAAAGGATTTTTTTAATAGTCCTTTATATTATTCGCATTTTTGAAATTTAATTTTGGAGGAAATCTTGATGGCGAAGCGAATCGAAACTGACAGTATGGGTGAAATTGAAGTTCCAGCTGATCGTTATTATGGAGCCCAAACAGCTAGATCTCTTATTCATTTTGACATCGGGATAGAAATTATGCCTCGAGAGATTATAAGGGGTATGGGCATACTAAAAAAAGCTTCCGCAATAGTTAATTCTGATTTAGGGCTTTTGGACGAAGAGAAAAAAGATCTCATAGTCAAATCTGCTGACGAGGTAATAAATGGTAGTCTTGATGATCATTTTCCGCTTCGAATATGGCAAACAGGCAGTGGCACCCAATCAAATATGAATACTAATGAGGTGATTGCAAATAGAGCCATAGAAATGTCAGGTGGGAAGTTGGGCTCCAAAACACCAATACACCCCAATGATCACGTGAATATGGGGCAGTCTTCCAACGACACCTTCCCGACAGCCATGCATATTGCAGCCGTTGAGCAAATATATGATCACCTGCTACCTGAATTAATAAGTCTGCGTGATGCGATTTCAAAAAAATGTGTCGACTTTAAGGGGATTACTAAAATCGGTCGAACTCATTTGATGGATGCCACGCCGCTCACACTTGAACAAGAATTTAGCGGTTATGTTCAACAACTTACAAATGGGATTAACCGAGTAAAGGGTTGTTTACCAAGTCTCTGTCAAATAGCACTTGGAGGAACAGCAGTAGGCACTGGTTTGAATTCTCATCCAGATTTCGCAGTAAAAGTTGCTAATCAAATAGCATTTCTAACAAATAAAGAATTCATTACAGCACCAAATAAATTTGAGTCGCTTGCTGCGCATGATGCTATCGTAGAAGCTAGTGGTACAATGAAAACGTTAGCGTGTTCATTGATGAAAATCGCGAACGATATAAGATGGCTAGGCTCTGGCCCACGATGTGGTATTGGGGAGCTCACTTTACCTGCAAACGAACCAGGAAGTTCAATAATGCCTGGTAAAGTAAACCCTACTCAATCTGAGGCTATGACAATGGTTGCTGCACAAGTTATTGGTAATGATACCTCGATAGCTGTAGGTGGTTCATCGGGAAATTTTGAATTAAATGTATTTAAGCCAGTTATGATATACAACCTTCTTCAATCAATTAGGCTACTTGGCGACTCATGCCGCTCTTTTAATACGCACTGTATTATAGGAATTACTGCTAATAAATCTAAAATTAATGAGCATCTGAACAACTCTTTAATGCTAGTCACAGCTCTGAATCCGTATATTGGTTACGACAATGCTGCAAAAGTAGCTAAAAAAGCTTTTGAGGAGAATACAACTTTAAAGGAAGCCGCGGTAGCTCTTAAACTTCTCACATCTAAAGAATTTGACGAGAAAGTTCGGCCAGAAGAGATGACTGGGCCAAAATAATTATTTACTAACTTTTGGTGTTATTATGGATTAGTTGAGAGTTGTGATTTTAATTGCTGAATATCACGATTAATGATTAGTCGATGAGCATCAATTGCTTCAATTGCTTTTTCATTTTCGAATATCCTGGCTTTTATGTCACTTGATGGCTTATTACCATATTTACTTATTAAATCATCTACCTCTAATTTGGTTGCTAATGACGAGCTTACCAGTGAATCCATGGATTTATTTGTTCTTCCTAGTTTTTTTTCTATATTTGTTAAATCTTGTTTTTGATACTCTAAGGTAGTCTTAATTTTTTTTATACTCTTAGCGTTTCTGTCGTAAGCTATTCCCCATAATTTCTTTATTTCGGACCAATGTTTCTCTAATTTTAAGTCTTTCTCTTTTAAGTTCGAGTCTATATCGCTGGATATAATATTTGTCTCAAGCTGATCAAGACGCGCCTGCAGCTGATTTAACTCGGATCCTTGAGCTATAGTTAGATAAACTAAATAAATGGTGGTTACCAGTAAAATCATATAGCTTATTTTGTGCCAATTGATTCTACTCTCATTATCGGATTTCTCTTGACTTGAAGAACTGTATTCCTTTGATATTAAACGATTTTTATAGATTCCGCCTTTGCTAATCCTGTCATCACTTTCCGGCACAATTGAGTCAACTTTGTTGTTATCATTTTCCATTTTCAAAATATTCCTAAGAAACAAGATATCATAAATATTATATGCTACAGCTATGAAATTTAGTCAATAAGTGTTCTATCATAGATATCAATAGATTGTATGTTTCTGCTCGGTTTTACAAGTCTGCACTTAAAAAAAAAGCCCTAATTATGGGCTTTTTTAATCCAAAGTTCTAATTACATATTTTATATATAATAAAGTACTCCAAATAATAAGGCTGTTAGAGTCAAGCTACCGTGTATTACTCCCTTAACAGAGGCAATTGGCCCTTGTTTGCCGATAAGAGCATTAACCTCTAGTAATAAAATTATAGCTAAGCAAATCATAAGATCTAAACCACCGACACTTGAGCCGTACCCGCTACCACCCCACGCAGCTCCATGTCCACTAGCGAGCATACCAAAAGCCATTGGAGCTGAAAATAAAACATTTGTTCTTGATGCCAAAAGTGCTTTTGCTCCATTAGCAGCGGCATCGCCTTCTTTCATGCCTAGAGCTATCTTTTGAGCAGGCCAAATTACAAGCCATACATTGAGAAACATAAGGGTTCCCAGCACTGAACCAACAATAATTGAATTGTTGAATTGGTGATTGTGTGAGAGACCTCCTAGCAAAATTATCCCTGAAATAAAAGTTAGCATAGCACCCCAACGAAACCACCAGAGCGCACTCGGTGCCAATTTAAGTTTAGCATCTGCGAGCGCCTCAGGAGTTGCTTGCTTAAAGTATCCGCCTTGCACAAAATTAAAATAATAAAGCATCCCAATCCATACAATTCCAACTAACAAATGACTCCAACGAACAAGAAAATTAAAGAATTCCATATCCACACCTAAAGTTTAAGTTAAAAATCTAGAAGTTTGTTATTCTACACCACGTCAAATCTATTATAAATGTTATTTATAATAATAAATAAGTCATAATTATTAATAATAATGATAATCATTTGCATTGAGGTTATTGGAATTAAAAAATTCTCATCTCTATGAATTTTTTTTAAAAAAAAACCCGCTCAACAGCAGGCTTTTTTGTTGTCAATAGAGTAGGGATTTTACATCATGCCTCCCATGCCTCCCATGCCTCCCATGCCTCCCATGCCACCCATGTCTGGCATTCCACCTCCAGCAGGATT
>NYXF01000044.1 GCA_002685455.1 Porticoccus sp.
TGTGAGCCAAAGCTTGATGGGGTAGCAGTTAGTATATTGTATGAAGAGGGTATTCTTGTGAGAGCTGGAACCCGTGGCGATGGTCAATTTGGCGAGGATATAACAAATAATGTAAAAACTATTTTTTCGGTTCCATTGAAATTAAAAGAAAAAAAACCACCAAGTTTGCTTGAAGTTAGAGGTGAGATATATTTACCTAAAATAGGTTTTGAAAAGATAAATAATCACGCGAAACTTAATGAAGGTAAAATATTCGNTAATCCCCGTAATGCAGCAGCAGGAAGTCTAAGGCAGTTAGATTCAAAAATAACTGCATCTAGGCCCCTTGAAATGACAGTATATAGTCTTAGTAGAATGGAGGGTTTCTCAACTCCTGACACTCATATAGAGACTTTGGAGCTACTAGAAAAGTGGGGATTTCTTATAAACCCTCATACAAATTTAGTGACAGGTATCAATCCTTGTGCGATTTTTTATAAAAAACTTCTTGATTTAAGAAACAATCTTCCATATGAGATCGATGGAATTGTATATAAAGTCAATAGTTTTAATTACCAGGAACGTTTGGGTTCAATAGCAAAATCCCCTCGATGGGCTATTGCAAGAAAATTTCCAGCTCAAGAGGAGATCACTAAGCTTGAGGCTGTTGAATTTCAGATTGGCAGAACAGGGTCAATAACTCCAGTTGCGAAATTGCAACCTGTTTTTGTTGGAGGGGTTACTGTGAGTAACGCTTCTCTTCACAATCAAGATGAAGTTAAAAGACTAGGTATTAGAATTGGTGATTCTGTAATAGTTCGTCGTGCCGGCGATGTAATCCCTCAAATTGTTCAAGTAAATTTCGAAAGACGACCAAAAACTTCAAAAGAGATAATCTTTCCTAAAAACTGTCCAGAGTGCAGTTCAGTTCTTATTCAGACAGACGGCGAGTCTGCTATAAGGTGCCCAGGTGGATTATTTTGTCGTGCTCAAATGAAGCAATCAATAATACATTTTGCTTCAAGAAAGGCATTGAATATCGATGGATTAGGAGAAAAATTAGTTGATCAACTTGTCAATGAAGGCCTAATAACAAATATAGCAGATCTCTACCAGCTTAATATTAACCAGGTTAGTGAATTAGAAAGAATGGGTAAGAAATCAGCTGAGAATTTATTAGATGCGATAGAGGCATCAAAGAAAACTACTTTCTCTCGTTTTTTGTACTCAATGGGTATTAGAGAGGTTGGTGATGCAACATCGCTTTCTTTGGCGAGTTGCTTTAATAATCTTGATGCTTTAGAGGCCGCAACTATAGAAGAGCTTGTAGAGGTTCCAGACATAGGACCGGTGGTGGCAGGGTTCATTTTCACTTTTTTTTCAAGAGAAGAAAATTTGAGGATTATCAAAAAACTTATAAATTTTGGTGTTAATTGGTCAGATCCCACAATAAATAATCATATAGTTTTACCTTTACTGGGCCAAACATGGGTTCTTACAGGTGGCATGAATGTAATGGGTCGATCTGAAGCTAAGGAAAAGTTACAGTTATTAGGTGCTCGAGTATCAGGAAGTGTTTCTTCAAAAACAAACTGCGTTGTTGCTGGTTCAAATGCTGGCTCGAAGTTAAAAAAAGCAAGGGATCTCTCGATTAATATAATTGATGAGTCAGCTTTAATTAATTTTTTAAAAGAAAATGATTTATTTTGAAAAGAAATAAAGCAATATTGAGTGGAGTTTAATTTCAAAAACAGGGGTGAAATGCTACCAGTGATGCTACTACTGAAACATTTAAGGATTCTACTTGATTATTCATTGGTATTTTAATTTGATGTGTGCAAAGACGACTTACACTTTTTGATATTCCTTTTGTTTCATTACCTAAAACATAGACTACAGAAGAATCGGTTTTAAATTCACTGATTGTCGTACTACCTTTTCCTGATAGAGCACAAATTGCAAATCCTTTATCTCTTAGTATTGGAAGAACACTCTCTAAACTGCAACATTTAATTAAAGTACTTTTAAATATTGCTCCTGCACTTGCTTTAATAACAAGAGGCGAAAGTGCTGCATTACCTTTATTCGGAAGCAGCAAACCAAAGCTTGGACTGGCTGTCACAGAGCGGATAATCATACCCAAATTTTGTGGATTGGTGATCCCATCTAAAGCTATTAGGATAAAATTTTTTTCAGGCATAGAATGCATAAAGTCAGTGAAAAGATAGTGGTTATCAAATTTTAAATCTGCCGCGACTCCTTGATCTTGATTTATATTTTTAGAAATACGAGATAATGATTGGCGTGTGTGATGTACTATTTCAACACCTCTTTTTTTGGCAATTGTAATGATATTTTTATTAAAATCTGAAATTTTTTTTGTCTGCGCTATATGCAATCTATAAAAAGTTATCTCAGGATTCTCTAGAGCTTCTAAAACTGGTTTTTTCCCGTAAATAGTTAGAAGTTTTTCATAAAAATTTTTACGATCAATATAATGCTCACTATCAGTGAGAGTCACCCTAATTCCCCCTGATTATAGTAATTAATATTCATCCTTTGACTATACATCTATATGATTCAATTGCTTTTTTTAACCCCATAGAGATTGCATCCACTACTAGTGCATGACCAATAGAGAATTCCTTTAAATCAGGAATAGTACAAAACTTTGGAAGATTTTCTAGATTTAGATCATGACCAGCATTAACACCCAAACCTAATTCATTAGCAGTACGTGCTGCGGTGAAATATTTATCAAATATACTGCTTGAATTCTTTTGTCGCCATGCAGCTGCATATGGCCCTGTAAATAATTCAATTCTATCGACTTCTAGTTCTGCAGCAAGCCTGATTTGTTCTATATCAGGGTCCATAAAAAGACATACTCGAATCCCTAAAGACTTCAAATGACTTATTATAGGAAAAAGTTTATCGCTATTAATTCTTAAATCGAAACCATGATCGGAAGTTAGTTGCTCTAGAGTATCCGGAACAAGTGTACATTGATCCGGCTTAACAGAATCTACAATCTCAAGAAACCCAGGATAATTGTGTCTTTTTGCGGCAAAGGGATTACCCTCTATATTAAATTCAACTACTTTATTTATTGAAATTTTTGTGTTCAAGATCAGACCACTTAGATCATTTACATCCTCAGGTGTTATATGACGAAGATCTGGTCTTGGATGAACNGTAATTCCGTCTGCTCCACTTTGTATGCAAACTTTTGCATGTTCTAGTAGATCGGGATAATTACCCTCGCGTGAGTTACGAATAAGGGCAATTTTATTTAGATTTACACTAAGAGATCTGTTCAAAACTTAACCATCTATGACGATTCTTGCTTTTATAATTTTTACTGTTGCTGTAGGCACATCTTTCATTCCACCTGCACGTTGTGTCGGAAGCCTTGATATTTTATCTGCGATAGTCATACCACGGATTACTTTACCAAACACAGCGTAACCAGGCTTTCCAGCTGAAGCATCGAGACTTGCATTATTTACAACATTTATAAAAAATTGAGCTTTTGCGCTGTCTGGATCCGAAGTTCTCGCCATTGCGACAGTATATTTTTTATTTTTTAGCCCATTATATGATTCATTTAATACGTTTTTTCCGAAGGGGTTCATACGACTGATATCTTCGTTAAAACCCCCAGTCTGAATCATAAAACGAGGTATGACTCTATGGAAAATCAAACCGTCATAATATTTTTTTTCTACATAAGTTAAAAAATTTTTTACTGTAAGAGGTGCCTTCTCCGGATAAAGCTCTAACAGCATCTCACCCATATTTGTTATTAAGAGTACTTTTGTGTCTCGATGTATTTTTGTGTCTGATTTATTTGTCGCAATATTTGCGTATTCATAAGAGTAAACTGTTGTTGTGAAAACCATAAAAAAAATACTTAGAAATAAATTTTTGTACATATGTTTTACCTATTTACTATTATAAATTTAGAAAATTTGCTATCTCCACTCATCATACTTCTTTTTTCTTGAGATTGAAGATACAAAAGATGTAAGCAATGATCCTATAACAACTGCCAGTGCTCCATATAAAATAAACATATTTTCATGGCTTTTTAAAAGCTGATCATATTTACCTTGCAAAACATCATTTTTAGTTTCAAGTTCAGAATTTCTTCTTTTGTTAAAATTCTATTTTGCTCTTTTAATAAAACATCTTTTTGGGGTTGAGTAATTTTATTAGCGTCTTGTTTTTTTATAGGAGTAGACTTTTTTATATCATCTGATTCCTGGGCACTTAAGTAAGGAAAACTCCCTATCATATTAATTAAAATAAAACATTTTATAAATCTTGAGAAGTATAATTTTTTCCTCATGGCAGCACCTTTTTGAAGGGCTTGACTATGACCTTGGAATAGACACCTTCTATCACATATGGATCATTTTTGGCCCATTCTTTAGCAGAATCTAAAGAATCAAACTCTGCAATTATCAAGCTCCCTGTAAAACCTAAATCGCCAGGTAATTCGGAATCTGTAGCTGGATGCGGTCCTGCTACAAAGAGCCGTCCTTGATTTTTTAAATCTTCTAGTCTTGAGATATGGGCAGGTCTTACTACCATCCTTTTTTTAAGACTTAGAGGCTTGTCTTCGCAACTTATGGAGTACCACATCTATTTATCCCTCAGAAGTTGTATTGTTATCTTTAATAATTTCTTCAAATTTGAGACCAGTCAGTTTTTTTATACCTTGAAATAGATAAATTAAAGCACCTACAAGAACTAACATCGCCGGAATAGCGATCATAGGAAAACTTAATGCGGTCATCTTTCCTAATTCCTCGTTAAACTGAACAGTTCCTGGCTGACTAGTTATTATCGTCACAGCTAAAATATAGTTAAGCAGAGAGGATACAAAAAAAGATAATGCGATTAACCATGATGAATTTGCTAAATAGTTTTCAAGTTTGTCTCCGCTTCCATTTGCTTTAACTATATTAGATATCTTACCTACCTGCATGATTTTTTCATTAAATAGAAATGTCTTAACCAAAGGAAATCTAGTTTTTAATGAACAAAGTGTAGCAATACCCAGAATACCTGGTACTGCAGCTTCTTTAATTGCTATATATACCGGATTTAGTTCGAGTAAGCTGATTCCACCAGTCAGGAATATACTCACAACTCCTATTGTAGAAAAAATATTTAATTTTTTTGTTTTTATAAAGTCCTTCAGGCCATAAATAATCGGGAAGGCGAGTGCTGTAATCAAAGCAAATTTTATTCCAAGGTAAGCATCATCACTTAAGTTTATCAGAATGAGAGTAGGTATTATGATATTGCAAGCAATATTTAATAAAAGATTATCTTTTGTCTCGTTATTTTTTGGCATTTTTCTTATTTATAGGCAAATTTTATAGTAAACTTCCTTTGTTAAACTGCATAAAACGATTGTAAGCGATCAGCTCTCACTTATCGAGTGCTTGGGATACATCTAGCTAAATAAAAAATATAAGAAATTTTCAACCAAGTATTACTTAATAATAAATTTCCTTTATGAGGTGAGTGATGAGTCAATTCTTTTCAATCCACACTTCCAATCCGCAATTAAGACTGATAGAGCAAGCAGTAAAAATCATACAAAAGGGCAGCCCATTTGTCTTTCCAACAGATTCTTCTTATGCTTTAGGCTGTAAGTTAGGAGATAAAAAATCATTAGATACAATTCGTCTGATCAGACAGCTCAATAAAGACCATAATTTTACACTTATTTGTCGAGATCTCTCAGAGCTATCAATATACGCTAAGGTTGATAATCAATCTTTCCGATTAATCAAAGCTAACACTCCCGGGCCCTTCACATTTATACTTGATGCGACAGCAGAAGTCCCAAGAAGTTTTTTACATAAAAAAAGAAAAACAATTGGATTAAGGGTACCAAACTCTCCGATTATAAACTCAATCCTTAAATCTCTTGGTGAGCCAATAATGAGTGTTAGTCTAATTATGCCAGGAGATGATTACCCTTTAATTGACCCTCATGATATTCGCTCTCAGTTAGAGCATACTATCGATCTAATTATAGATGGAGGTAATTGTGGGATCGAGCAAACTACAGTGGTTGATTTGAGTAACTCTTATCCTAGAGTAATTAGAGAAGGAATCGGATGTTTTGGCACTTAATTGAATGAAGCATTATTGTAAATTTTATGCCATGAGTTACTAGATGAATAAATTAATCACAGTATAATGAATAAAACCTCTTGAAATAAAACTTATGCCAAAAAAAAATGCCTCTAATTCTCCTCACCAAGATGTTCCAGTTGAATCTGAGGATAGACAAAATTTCTCTGTTGATCACCAATGCTCGAGTTTCATAGAAGTCCCAAAAGACTTGTATATACCACCAAATGCACTAGAGGTATTCCTCGAGGCTTTTGAGGGACCCCTAGATCTTCTGCTGTATATGATAAAGCGTCAAAATCTTAATATATTAGAAATCAATGTAGCTGAAATTACCCATCAATACATGGGTTATATAAACCTTATGGAAGCAATGCACCTCGAATTAGTTTCTGAGTATTTATTGATGGCTGCAATGCTTGCCGAAATAAAATCTAGAATGCTTATACCAAGAGAAAAAGAAATTGATGAGGATGACCCTCGGGCGCTATTAATTTCACGTTTGCAAGAATACGAGCGCTATAAAAAAGCAGCAGAAAATATTGACGATCTTCCAAGGCTTCAAAGAGACAATTTCATTGTTAATGCAGATGATCCAGATATCAAGATGACTAAAAAGTACCCTGAAGTCACCATCCAAGAAATTGTATATGCAATGTCAAATATCATGAAAAGAATTGATATGTACGAACATCATAAGATTAAATTAGATGTGGTTTCCGTGAGAGAGAGAATGTCGAGAATTCTAAGCGCTTTAGATAGAGAAAATTTTACAGCTTTTAGTAGTTTGTTTGATTTATCTGAGGGAAGAGTCGGAGTAATAGGTACATTTCTAGCAATCATGGAACTTATAAGAGAATCTATGGTAGAAATAGTGCAAAGTGAACCATACGCTCCAATACATATTAAGGGTCACTATTAAATTTTTCAGGAATTAAAATGAATAACGAAAAATTAGTAATAATTATTGAAGGATTGCTGCTTGCTGCCCGAAGATCACTTGACATCAACCAAATACAAAAGATTTTGGAGAAGGGTGTCAGTAGCGATGCAGGATCAAAAATTTTGTTATCCAGCCAACTTTCAGGACTAAAAGAATTATCCCGTCAAGATATACAAGAAGCAATAGAATGTATAAGGCTAAATTGTATCGGGCATAGTTTTGAGCTAAAGGAAACTGCAAGTGGTTATCGCCTGCAAACTACAGATGATCTCTCTTTTTGGATTAGTTTTTTGTGGGAAGAAAAGCCAAAAAAATATTCTAGAGCATTTTTGGAGACACTATCGTTAATTGCATATAAGCAGCCTGTTACAAGAGGTGAGATTGAAGAAATAAGAGGGGTTTCTGTAAGCTCAGATATTATTAGGTCGTTACTTGAGCGTGACTGGGTAAAAATAGTTGGCAATAAAGATGTTCCAGGCAGACCAGCGCTATATTCTACGACAAAATATTTTTTGAGTTATTTTAATTTAAAAAATCTCAATGACCTCCCCGCCCTCGAGGAAATCAAGGATCTTAGTCAAATAGGGCCCGAATTCCCACTAGGCGATCTCATAGAGAATAATGAGACCCTCTAAATTGATTTCATATAATTTGGGTTAATGGCTTTAAGGAATACAGGAAGTGGACTCTGAGAAACTGCAAAAGATAATTGCAAGAGTAGGACTGGGCTCCCGTCGAGAAATTGAACGTTGGATAAAAGACGGTCGTATAACGATTAATGGCAGATTAGCAATCATTGGTGACCGTGCTAGCATAGATGATATCATTCGGATCGATGGCAAAGCCGTTTTTTTATCAACAAAACAGAGAGTTAGGGTAATCGTCTACAATAAGCCAGATGGTGAAGTTTCAACAAAAAGCGACCCTGAGGGCCGCAAAACTGTATTCAGTTGTTTGCCAGCAATTAAAGGAGAGCGATGGATAGCTGTAGGGCGCCTAGATATAAACACCTCAGGACTGCTTCTATTCACTAATAACGGTGAGCTTGCCAATAAGTTGATGCATCCATCGTCTGAAATTGATCGGGAGTATCTAGTTAGAGTCCATGGTGATGTTGATCAAGATATGCTAATTAGATTAAGAGAGGGGATACTATTTGATGACGGTATAGCCAAATTTAGCGATATTGTTGTTGGTGAAAAAACGGGTACGAATGGTTGGTATACTGTTGCTCTAACTGAAGGCCGAAATAGAGAAGTAAGAAGGCTATGGGAGTCACAGGGTGTACAAGTAAATAGGCTTAAACGTGTTCGTTTTGGACCTATTTTTTTGCCGTCCTATATTCGCAAAGGACAGTGGTTAGAGCTCGATGAAACGCCTTTAAATGATTTGTTGGCCTCTGTAAAAATGTGTATACCAAAAAAAAATAAGAGCATGTCTAAAGAAGACAAACAAAAGAGAAACAGACAATTAAAACGGTTACGTTCTGGTGGTTAGATCATTGAGCATCCAAAGATGCGCCCGATATGGAGATACTTTCATCACCTATTAAATACAAATATGATGGCATAACATCTTCAGGCTTTTTAAGTTTAGTTGGATTTTCTGCAGGAAATGCAAGTGCACGCATTCGAGTGCTCAGAGCTCCAGGGTTAATACAGTTGACTCTTATGTTGCAAGTGTCTTCAAGTTCACTCGCAAGAACTTGTGATAAGCCCTCAGTCGCAAATTTAGACACAGCATAAGCTCCCCAGTATGCTTTACCAGTTCGACCAACACTTGATGTTGTAAATACTAAAGAGGCATTCTCTGAATTCCTTAAGAGAGGCAGCATTGTTTTAGTAAGCATAAATTGAGAAGAGACATTTACACGCATAACTGCTTCCCAAGATCGTGCGGCATAATTTTCTATAGGAGTTCTTTCGCCTAAAATTGCTGCACTATGCAGTAAACCATCCAAACCAGTAAAAACCTCACTAATATTATCATATAGCTTAAGGTAGTCATGTTCAGATGCATTTTCTAGGCAAATAGGATAAATGGCCGGTGTTGGTCCACCCGCAGATTCAATTGCATCATATACTTTCTCGAGTTTTGGCACTGAGCGCCCAATAAGTATTATTGTTGCACCAAAAGCTGCAAAAGTTTTTGCTGCAATTGCACCAATCCCATCGCTAGCGCCAGTAATAGCTATAACTTTTTCTTTTAAATATCCTTTTGGAGCTCTAAATGTCTTATGTTTCATCAAAAATACACCTCTTTAGTGCTTTTATTTATCCTAATATTAATTTTAATAAATCCCTTGATTGTCTCGCTATGAAATTTGCATTCCATTTGGATATATCTTCGTTCTCTTCAGTATAACCATAAGCAGCAGCGATTGTTGATGCTCCTGCACTGGAACCTGCTTGTATATCGCGAATATGATCCCCTATATATACAGTATTTTTTGGTTTAACCCCGAGCTCTTTGCATGCTAACAAAATTGGTTCTGGATCTGGTTTAGTGTGTTTTACATGATCAGGACACACCACTATTTTTGGGCTTAAAATATAATCGAATTCTTTGAGTATTGCTTTTGTGTATATTTCGGGTTTATTCGTAACTATACCCCATGGGACATTAATCTTGTCTAGCCCTTGAAGAAGTTCGATTATTCCATCAAAAGGAGCGGTCTTATCTGTTAAATACTGACTATAATAATCCAAGAGATCCTGTCGTGTTTTTTCATATAGGGGATGGTTAGATTTTATATTGAATATACTAGAAACTATCCCTGCTGACCCGTCTGATATCAATTGGCGTATTTTTTCTTCTTCTATTTCAGTGAGGTTATTTTGCAATAAAAGCTTATTAGTAGCGGTTGTAAAATCGGGTGCTGTATCTAGAAGTGTACCATCTAAATCGAACAATACTGCTTTAAATTTTGCTCTATACATTAGTATATTTTGATCTCAATTCTGATAAATATTTTTAGGCCGATTTAATAGCATGAATCATATAATTAACGTCAACGTTATTGTCATTTAAGCTATAACTTTTCAAAAAAGGGTTATAGGTAAGGCCAGTAATTTGTTTTTTTTCCAATTTGCAACTTCTAATCCAAGAGCTCAGCTCACTAGGTCGAATAAACTTAGAATAATCATGTGTTCCTTTTTCCAATAAATTTAGGATATATTCAGCACCTATAATAGCAAATACATAAGATTTTATATTTCTATTGATGGTGGAGAAGTAAATATGTCCACCAGGTCTTAATAACTTCTCACAAGCAGCAATAACAGATCTTGGATTAGGTACATGCTCAAGCATTTCTAGGCATGTGATTATATCAAATTGTCCAGCTTTCTCTTCAGCTAGATCCTCAACTGTGCATTTTTTATAATTAATTTTAATACCCGTTTCGATACTATGAAGTTTCGCAACTGAAAGTGGTGCGTCTCCCATATCTATACCAGTAACTATAGCGCCTCTTTGAGCCATAGATTCAGATAGTATTCCACCACCACAACCAACATCCAGAACTTTGTTTTCACATACTGGAGAATGCTTATCAATCCAGTTAACACGCAACGGATTGATGTCATGCAAAGGCTTGAATTTACTCTCTTTATCCCACCAGCGACTTGCAAGAGCCTCAAATTTTTTTATTTCATGGTTATCTATATTCAGATCTTTCATCATCAAATTTCCATATTTGTTCATCAAAATTTATTATACGCTTGAAGAATAGATCGTTAAACAAAGATTTTCCGAGGCAAAAACTCAAGATTATATGTTATAATCGATAAATTATTTTTTTGTTCCCCCTTATTTTCTATCAGACAAGGAAAGTCTTCCATCATGAGTGAGCTAGTAAAAGAGTCTATATCCGTAAATATTGTAGATGAGCTTCAAAAATCTTACCTTGATTATGCTATGAGTGTAATCGTTGGAAGAGCTCTGCCAGATGTTCGTGATGGCTTAAAACCTGTACATCGAAGAGTTTTGTTTGCAATGAGTGTTTTGAGTAATGATTGGAATAAGTCCTATAAAAAATCAGCCAGAGTTGTCGGTGATGTAATAGGTAAATACCATCCCCACGGCGATTCTGCTGTTTACGATACAATCGTACGTATGGCCCAAGATTTCTCACTTCGATACATGCTTGTAGACGGTCAGGGAAATTTTGGCTCAGTTGACGGTGATTCTGCTGCTGCAATGCGTTATACAGAAATCAGAATGGCTAAAATTTCACATTCATTACTTGCAGATCTTGATAAAGAAACAGTTGATTATGTTGAAAATTATGACGGAAATGAGTTAATCCCGATTGTTCTTCCCACAAGAATACCAAATCTCCTGATTAATGGCTCCTCTGGAATTGCTGTCGGCATGGCGACAAATATTCCTCCTCATAATTTAAAAGAGGTTATAAGCGGTTGTCTTGCTTATATTGATAATGAAGATATTTCAATAGATCAACTAATGGAATATATACCAGGCCCAGATTTCCCTACAGCAGCAATAATTAATGGAAGAGCAGGAATAATTGAAGCATATCGTACTGGTCGTGGACGTATTGTCATTAGAGCCAAAGCGTCTATTGAGACAAATGAAAAAACAGGTCGAGAAAGTATTATAGTTACAGAGCTACCATATCAATTAAACAAAGCGCGACTTATTGAGCGTGTAGCTGAACTAGTTAAGGAAAAGAAAGTTGAAGGAATTTCAGAACTTCGTGATGAGTCAGATAAAGATGGCTTAAGAGTTGTTATTGAGATAAAACGAGGCGAAGTTGGCGAAGTGGTTCTGAATAATTTATATGCACAAACACAGCTTCAAAACGGATATAGTTTTAACGTCGTTGCTTTAGTAGATGGACAGCCTCGAACGCTCAACTTAAAGGATATGATTCATTTCTTTGTAAGACATCGACGTGAGGTAGTAACTCGTCGAACGGTTTATCTTTTGAGGAAAGCTCGTGACCGGGTCCATATACTGGAGGGGCTAGCAGTTGCTATAGCTAACATAGATAAAATTATTGAGTTAATTAAATCATCTACGACCCCGATAATAGCAAGAGATAAATTAATAAAAACAGGCTGGGATCCAGCTATATCAAACAGCCTTATAGAAAAAGCAGGTATGGCTTGTCGACCAGAAAATCTAGATCCAAGCTATGGCGTTAAAAAAGGTAAGTATTACCTTTCATCATCCCAAGCCAAAGCTATCCTAGATCTAAAGTTGCATCGTTTAACAGGAATGGAGCATGATAAATTACTCACTGAATATGCTGAAAAATTAGATGAGATCTTGGAATATTTAGAAATTTTAGATGATTCAAAAGTCCTTATGCAGCTCATTAAGGATGAACTTCAGACAGTAAGTGATGAGTTTGGAGATGATAGGCGGACGATTATTTCGGAGTCTCAACACGACTTAACGCTTGAAGACTTAATCACAGAAGAAGATCGTGTAGTGACTATATCCCATGGCGGTTATGCTAAAACCCAGCCTTTAAGTGACTATCAGTCACAACATCGAGGTGGAACAGGAAAATCGGCAACAGCAGTAAAGGACGATGATTTTGTTGAACACCTGCTAATAGCTAGCACGCATAGTACAATCTTGTGTTTCACAAACCTCGGTAAAGTTTATTGGTTAAAAGTTTATCAAATACCTGTAGCAGGCAGAAACTCTAAGGGAAGACCAATGGTAAATCTTTTACCATTAGATGAGAATGAGAGAATAAATAGTATTTTGCCAGTAACAGAGTACGATGAAGATAAATATATAATCATGGCTACTGCCAACGGAACGGTTAAAAAGACATCCTTGAGCCAGTATTCAAGGCCTAGGAGTGTTGGTTTAAGAGCAGTTGATTTGGTCGATGGTGATTATCTTGTTGGTAGTGCTATCACAGATGGAACTAGTGACGTGATGCTTTTTAGTAGCGAAGGAAAAGCAGTAAGATTTTCTGAATCGGATGTCAGGGCAGTTGGAAGAGTTTCTAAAGGCGTCCGAGGCATGCGCCTATCTATTGAGCATAAAGTTTTATCGATGATTATTCCCAAAGAGAACGGCTATGCATTAACCGTTTCAGATAATGGATATGGTAAGAGAACAAAATTAACTGAATTCCCGACTAAAGGTCGAGGTGGAAAAGGTATGATTGCAATGCATGCGAGTAAGAGAAATGGTCCTTTGGTTGGTGTAGTACAATTATTCGATAGAGACGAAATTATGTTGATATCTGATCAGGGGACAATGGTGAGAACACGCTGCGATGAGATCTCTATTTTAGGGCGAAATACTCAAGGTGTCAGGGTTATAAGACTAAAAGATCAAGAAGTAATGGTTGGTTTGGCTCGAATAGAAGAGCAAGAATATGCAGATGATTTTGAGATTAAGGATTGAAAAATAAAATATATACCAGTGTATCAAGGTAGCGCATATGTCATATAAGGATAAACTCATTCAGCTCAGAGATTCGATAGATAGTCTGGATGAAGAGCTATTACAACTTATTAACAAACGAGCTAGTTTTGCTGTAGAAGTTGCAAATATCAAAGAAGGTCTCGGTGATAATACATATTTCAAGCCTGAGCGCGAAGCACAAATTTTGCGTAGTGTCATGAAAAGAAACAATGGGCCCCTCAGGAATGAAGAAATTGCGAGATTATTTCGTGAGATTATGTCTGCATGCTTGGCTCTTGAGCAGCCGTTAAAAGTTGTATTTCTTGGCCCTGACGGTACCTTCACACAACAAGCAGCAATCAAGCACTTTGGTCATTCTGCAATTACTAAATCAATGAATGCAATAGACGAAGTATTTAGGGAGGTTGGTGCTGGATCCGCTAATTACGGAGTAGTTCCAGTTGAAAATTCTACCGAAGGGGTTATCAACCACACATTAGATGCTTTTTTGGCCTCCTCTTTAAAGATTTGTGGTGAGGTTGAACTACGCATTCACCATAATTTACTCGTAGGTCATAATACACACACGGACAAAATTACAAGAGTATATTCTCATGCTCAGTCGCTTGCACAATGCCGGCAATGGCTTGACGCTAACTATCCTAACGTTGAAAGAGTCGCAGTAAGCAGTAACGCTGACGCAGCAAAAAGAATAAATGGTGAGTGGAACTCTGCTGCTATTGCAGGTGATATGGCTGCTGAGCTTTATGGTCTAGACAAACTCTCTGAGAAAATTGAGGATCGACCAGACAATTCAACACGTTTTTTGATTGTAGGAAGAGAGGATGTATTACCTAGTGGTGATGATAAGACATCCATAATAGTTGCCTCCAAAAATCAGCCAGGTGCATTATATAAGCTTTTAGCTCCATTTTATGAGGGGGCAATTGATCTTACCCGTGTTGAAACTCGTCCTTCACGTGAGGGTAAATGGTCATACGTTTTTTTTATCGATTTTAAAGGACACAAAGATGATCCAAAAATAGTGAAAGTTTTCTCTGAGTTAAGCAAAAATACCACTGATTTGCGGGTGCTTGGCTCTTACCCCAAAGCATTGCTATAGCTGGTAGATATATTTAGCCTATGACTATTAATTTTAAAGACTTGGCTCTACCGGGCATACGCGACCTTCAACCATATAAGGGTGGAAAATCCATCGAGGAAGTAGAGCGAGAATATAGTATTCCAGAGGCAATAAAACTTTGTAGTAACGAAAATCCATTTGGCTTAAGCCCCTTGGCAAAAAATGCAATTATTAATGTTCTGGACTCAAGTAATCGATATCCTGATGGTAATGGTTATCATCTAAAGAAAAAATTATCAAAAAAACTATCTATAGAATCTAGTCAAATTACGCTAGGCAATGGATCTAACGATTTGCTCGAGTTAATAGCAAGAGCTTTTTTAGGACCATCCTATAGTGCAATTTATTCTCAGCATGCCTTTCTTGTTTATAAGATTATTGTTACTGCACAAGGAGCAAAATCGATAGTTGTGGATGCAAATAATTGGTCTCACGATCTTTCAGCGATGCTTGATTCAATTAAAGATAATACCCGCATGATATTTATAGCTAATCCTAATAATCCGACTGGTACTTTTATCAGGCTTGATGAAATAATCAATTTCATAGAAAACGTTCAAAAAGATATTTTAGTCGTTATTGATGAAGCATATTTCGAGTATGTTGACGTTGATGGATATGGTTCAGCAATAAAATTAATTACCCACTACCCTAATATCATCGTCACAAGATCTTTTTCTAAAGCATATGGACTTGCAGCTCTGCGTGTTGGGTACTCTATTTCACACCCAGATATCGCAGAAATATTGAATCGTACTAGACAACCATTTAATGTTAATAGTTTGGCGCTTGCCTCAGCTTCTGCAATTCTTGACGATGAAGTTTTTTTAAAAAAAACTATTGAAATTAATAAAGATGGGTATAAGCAGTTAACAAAAGGCTTCAGAGAATTAGGATTAGATTTCATCCCCTCCGTTGGTAATTTTATTTCAATCAAAACACCTAATACCGCAGTTCACCTCTATAATGGGCTACTTACAAAGGGCATAATAACTCGCATGATAGAAGTATATGACATGCCTAGCCATCTACGAGTATCTATTGGGTTGCCAGATGAAAATAAAGCTTTTCTCGATAATTTAAAAGAATTGCTCATATCTGGGGGATATCATCAATGATAAAAAAGATAGATCGTTTGATAGTGATCGGATTAGGCTTAATCGGTGGAAGTTTGGCCAAGGCTGCAAAAGACCGTAACCTATGCAATCAGGTAATAGGTTACTCTAGGAGTAGTGAGACCTTAACTGAAGCGATAAAATCTGGTGTTGTAGACAAAACTATTAAAGATATCAGAGACCTTCCCTCTGATTTAAGCAAAGAAGATTTAGTTGTAATAGCAGTTCCAACTCTTGCAGTTAAAGAAATCGTCATTAAGCTTCATAAATTACTTGATAGCTCAGTGACGGTCACAGATGTTTCAAGTGTAAAAGAATTTATTGCTATTTGTGTTACAAATATCTATGGATTCATCCCACCTCAGTTCGTTCTTGGTCACCCAATTGCTGGTTCAGAAAAAAGTGGTATCAAATCAATCAATACTTTTTTATTTGAGGGCCATCAGGTAATTTTGACACCGCTGGATGAATCAAATAAAAATCATACAAAAAAAGTTACATCGATGTGGGAGGGAGTTGGCGCTATAATTAGCGAAATGTCAGTTACTGAGCATGATGAAATTTTAGCTGCTACAAGTCATTTACCTCATATGCTTGCATATACTTTAGTAGACATGCTCTCAGGTATGAAATCGAGTCAGCAGGTATTTCGATATGCAGCGGGTGGGTTCTCTGACTTTACGAGAATAGCGTCAAGTGACCCTACCATGTGGCATGACATTGTTCTAACGAATGATAAAGCTATAATTTCTGCTCTAAATAGCTTTACTGATCATATTGATCAAATAAAAAAAGCTATTNCCACAAAAAATANTGAATATTTGCTAGACATTTTTACTCGCGCAAAAGAAACCAGAAATAATTTTAAAAAAATGAAAGAAGATGATGAAAAAAGATAAATCTTGTCTTGGTCCAGATGATAAGACTATTGATTATATAGCAAGCCCAGGTGGCTGTATGGAGGGAATTGTTAAAATTCCCGGTGATAAATCTATTTCCCATCGAGCGATTATTTTTGGATCGATTGCAAGGGGAANTAGTTATGTTGAAGGCTTCTTGGAGGGAGAAGATAGCCTAGCAACACTTAAAGCTTTCAGGGATATGGGTGTTGTTATAGAAGGCCCAGATAACGGGTTTGTAAAGATACACGGGGTTGGATTAAATGGTTTGAAAGCCCCACCAGGGCCTCTTTATCTTGGAAATTCTGGTACATCTATGAGGCTACTTTCTGGATTGCTAGCAGCACAATCATTTGATGTTGTACTAACTGGTGATGAATCTTTATCAAAAAGACCTATGAATCGTATAGTCAAACCTTTGAGAGAAATGGGTGCCTCGATAGAGGTAGATAAGTTAGGATTTCCACCTATCAGCATCAAAGGAAATGTAAACCTCAACCCCATTTGTTACGAATTACCGATGGCAAGTGCACAAGTGAAGTCCTGTATTTTGCTAGCAGGTTTATATATTAAAAAAGATACTGCTGTAATAGAGAATGCCATTACCAGAGATCATACAGAGTTAATGTTAAGCGCGTTTGGCGGCAAAATTAATAAGGATAACTCAGTTATAAGCATCAATGGTGGAAATCAATTGGTAGCTACAAAAATTCAAGTCCCTGCAGATATTTCTTCTGCAGCATTTTATATTGTAGCTGCAACTATTTCACCTGGTTCTGATATAACTTTGCCTCTTGTAGGTGTTAACCCAACCAGACTAGGAATTATAAATATCTTAAGAATGATGGGCGCTAATATAAAGTTTTCTAATCAAAAAGAAGTAGGTGGTGAGCCAGTTGCTGATATTCGAGTTAGGTTTACCCCGCTGAAAGGAATTATAATTCCTCTAGACCAAGTAGCCCTTGCAATAGACGAATTTCCAGCTTTATTCATTGCTGCCGCATGTGCGGACGGTATAACTAAACTTAGTGGCGCTGGAGAGCTCAGACTTAAGGAGAGTGATAGAATTCAAGCGATGGCTGATGGCTTAAGAACACTTAATATTAATTTAGTTACGAAACCTGATGGTATAGAAATCGAGGGTGGTCAGTTTTCGGGTGGAGAGGTCGATAGCAATGATGATCATAGAATATCTATGGCATTTAGTGTAGCTGCTTTGAGATCGAAAAAGAGTATTCTGATTAAAAACTGTAATAATGTAGCTACTTCGTTCCCTAACTTTGTCAAACTAGCAAATGAAATAGGATTAACTCTCTCTGAGGTGATTAGATGAAACAAAAACACTCGCCAATAGTTACAGTAGATGGTCCAAGTGGAGCAGGGAAAGGAACATTTTGCCAACTATTAGCTATAAATTTGGGTTTTCATTACCTTGATAGTGGTGCTTTGTATAGATTGCTAGCTTTAGCTGCAAAAAGACATAAAGTAGATTTAAATGCAATTGATTCAATTGCTCTATTAGCTGGACACATGGATGTTACATTTGATGCTAGTAACAAATCTGATACAAAAATAATTCTTGAAGGCGAAGATGTTTCTATCAATATACGCTCTGAAGATATTGGAGCTGATGCTTCTATTATTGCTGCTTATCCAAAAATTAGAGCCGCTTTACTAGATCGACAGAGAGCTTTTGTTACACCACCTGGCCTCATTGCGGATGGTCGTGATATGGGTACAGTCGTTTTCCCTGATGCATCAACAAAAATTTTTCTAACTGCGAGCCCTGAGATCAGGGCAAAGAGGCGCTATAATCAGTTGATGGACATTGATAAAGGTGTTAGTCTAGCGCAACTTGTAGAGCAGGTAAGAAATCGTGATAAACGGGATACAGTTCGTAAATCCTCACCAATGATTCCAGCTGATGACGCTTTCATTATTGATAGTTCAAATATGAGTATAGAAGAAGTACTAAAATTAGGATTAGATATTGTAAAAAAAAATGATATCTAATAAATATAAACCAAGTGCATGTAGAATCAACCAGGAAAATCTGCATATACTTTTTATTAATAATCCCACATAACTGGTGATGTGGTAGAGAGTTTTTTCCGCTATAAACTCTACATATCTTTCAAGGTGCCCCTCCCATGAGTTCAAGTTTCGCAGAATTATTTGAAGAAAGTTTAAAAACCGTTGAAATGCATGCCGGCTCTATAATTACTGGAGTTATCACAGATATCGATAAAGATTGGGTAACTGTTCACACAGGTCTTAAATCTGAGGGAGTTATTCCAAAAGAAGAATTTATTGACGATAACGGCGAATTTTTGATCAATATAGGTGATGAGGTACGAGTTTCACTTGAAGCAGTTGAGGACGGTTTTGGAGCAACAAAGCTATCTAGGGAAAAAGCTCGAGCTGCTGAATCTTGGATTATTTTAGATGCCGCTTTGAAGGCCGAGGAAGCGGTCATCGGGATCATAAGCGGCAAAGTTAAGGGTGGTTTCACAGTAGAAGTGCAAGGTTTGAGAGCTTTTTTACCAGGCTCTTTGATTGACGTACGGCCTGTAAGAGATACTTCGCATCTTGAAAATAAACCACTAGAATTTAAAGTCATAAAGCTTGATCAAAAACGTAATAACGTTGTTGTATCAAGACGTGCTGTTATGGAGCAAGTCAATACAGTAGAGCGAGACGAAATGCTTGCAAATTTAGATGAAGGAATGACAGTAAAAGGATTAATTAAGAATCT
>NYXF01000045.1 GCA_002685455.1 Porticoccus sp.
GACTGTTGGTTTACTGGAACGAAGAAGGAGACGCTGTTGATGTCAACAATATTTATGAATCGTTACTCATTTTAAGAGGTACCATAAGAGACTGAATAAAATATTTTTATTAATTTGTGCGAATCTACTTGACCAACCTACTATATTTACCTGTATATTCCCCACATGAGATAGTAATCCTATAAATATTATTTTGATATATAAATAAAAAGAAGTAATTTTCAACTCCTTTGCAAATTAGTTAATTAGGTAACGAGTATTATATTTTCTTTACTGGTCTATTTTAAGCAAGACTTTTTATGAAAAATAAATTGGGCAATATAAACCGATGGCTAAATCACTAGTAATTGTAGAATCTCCCGCAAAGGCGAAAACTATTAATAAATATCTTGGGTCTGAATTTATTGTGAAGTCAAGTATTGGTCACATACGCGATGTATCGAAAAATATTATTTCAAGTGACCCTCAACAGCGTGCAAAGGCAGCGGCAATTACTCGTAAATTACCAGAGAAAAAAAAAGCGGCCCATAAAGAGAAAAAAGCTCGTGAAAAATTATTTAATTCTATGGGTATAAATCCAGAAAAGGATTGGCAAGCTCGCTATGAAGTTTTATCCGGTAAGGAAAAAGTAGTAGAAGAGCTTAAAAAGCTAGCAAAGAATGCAGACACAATTTATTTAGCTACAGATCTGGACAGAGAGGGCGAGGCAATTGCTTGGCATTTGCAAGAAATTATTGGTGGAAGTGGGGAGCGTTATAAGAGAGTAGTTTTTAATGAAATTACAAAAAAGGCTATTCAGGAAGCATTCTCAAAACCCGCCGAGTTAGACTTAGATAGGGTAAATGCACAACAAGCTAGGCGTTTTTTAGATAGAGTTGTTGGATTTATGATATCACCGCTTCTTTGGAGCAAAGTAGCTAGAGGTCTATCTGCTGGACGTGTTCAGTCAGTCGCTGTTAAGTTAATAGTTGAGAGGGAGAGAGAGATTAAAGCTTTCAATCCTGAAGAATATTGGACACTTCATGCTGATCTTGAATCATCATCCGCTGAAATAGTTCGCTTCGAAGTTAATAAGCAAGCAGGAAAAAAATTCCTACCATCAAATAAAGAGCAAACATATAAAGCTTTAAAAACTTTGAAATCTGCTAAATATGTCGTAGTTGACCGAGAAGACAAATCCACCGGAAGTAAACCATCAGCACCATTCATAACATCTACTCTGCAGCAGGCAGCTAGTACAAGGCTTGGGTATGGTGTCAAAAAAACTATGGCAATGGCTCAACGCTTATATGCTGGTGGATACATTACATATATGAGAACAGATTCACTCAACTTAAGTACCGATGCCGTGTCAACCTGTAGAGATTATATACAAAAAAAATATGGCGATGCTTATTTACCAGAAAAACCGAACGTATATAGCAGTAAATCTGGTGCACAAGAGGCACATGAGGCAATACGGCCCTCTAATGTCGATATTATTTCAAAAGATTTAATTGATATGGATGATGCGAAACAACTTTATCAGCTTATTTGGCAGCAGTTCGTTGCATGTCAGATGACCCCAGCTAGATTTACTAGCACTACAGTAACAGTTGATGCCGAAGAATTTCAAATGAAAGCTAAAGGCCGCGTTATCAAATTTGATGGCTACTTAAAAGTATTACCAACAATGCGTAAGAAAGATGATGCATCAGAATTGCCCGACTTAAAGATCGGTGAGCTAATGAACTTAAATATTCTAGTACCTCTTCAGCATTTCACTAAGCCACCACCAAGATTTTCTGAGGCCGCTTTAGTAAAAGAACTTGAAAAGCTTGGAATTGGAAGACCTTCTACCTACGCTTCTATAATCTCAAGAATTCAAGATGCTGGTTATGTAAGAATTGAAAATCGTCGTTTTTATGCTGAAAAGATTGGAGATATCGTGACAGTCCGTTTAAACGAAAGTTTTACAGACCTTATGGATTACGGCTTTACTGCAGCTATGGAAAACCATTTAGACGATATTGCTAACGGGCAACGAAATTGGAAGGACGTTTTAAATAGGTTTTATGAAGATTTTTCAAAAAGTCTTTCTAAAGCCGAATCCAAAGAGGATGGTATGCGACCTAATGAGCCGACTCCCACTAATATTATATGCCAGGAGATTGACTGTAATAAACCCATGACTATTCGTACAGCATCAACTGGCGTCTTTTTAAGTTGCTCTGGTTACCAGCTACCAATAAAAGAACGCTGCAAAGGTACACTTAATTTAAGTTCTGGTGAGGAGGTTATAAATATAGATGATGATGATGCTGAAACTCGAGAGTTACTTGAAAAGCTTCGTTGCAATCTTTGTGGTACAGCAATGGATAGCTATTTAGTTGATACAAAAAGAAAACTGCATGTATGTGGAAGAAATCCAACATGTAACGGCTTTGAAGTTGAAGAGGGTACATTTGTACTTAAGGGCTACGATGGTCCATCTCTAATTTGCGATAAATGTGGAATGGATATGCATTTAAAAGATGGAAGATTTGGAAAATATTTTGGATGCACAAATAACGAATGTAAAAATACACGAAAACTTCTTAGAAACGGGGAGCCATCCCCGCCAAAAATAGATCCAGTACCAATGCCAAATCTGCTATGCTCAAAGGTTGAGGATCATTATATATTACGTGATGGAGCGGTCGGTATATTTTTAGCTGCTAGCCAGTACCCAAAACATAGAGAAACAAGAGCACCTCTTGTTAGCGAGCTTGTTCCATATAAAAAAGAGATTGATATCAAGTATCATAATATAATAGATGCACCTCAAGAGGATCCTGATGGCAACGCAACCGTAGTTCGTTTTAATAGAAAAGAGAAGGTGCATTACGTACAGAGCGAAATAAACGGGAAGCCATCTGGTTGGAAGGCGGTTTATGATAAAGGTAATTGGAGAGTAGAGGACAATCGAAAGCCAAGAAAAAAGTAGTAGCCCTTATGGATATTAGATAATTATGAATCCTTATGTACCGGTAGTTAATCAAAAGATATCCTTCTGCAAAATGTTATTAAATGAGGGTATAAAAAAAAATCGTTTTTCAAAAAAAAAAGCTGCGGTACAAATACAAGCTGCTCTATTCCAGTCAGCTATTTACCACCTTGAGTCAGCCTATATTTTTTATTTAAAGGAGATTGGCCACACTTACAGATGCAAAGATATAGAGTCAATTAATTCCTTAAAAAAACTCCAGTCTGCTCTTATAAATATAAACAAAATTGCTACGGAGCATGACGAGCTTGAGCTTCTCCTTAAGGATGAACAGAGTTGGCTTAGTCTGCTTCTTGCAGAATATAAAAAACTGTCTCTTCCGCTATCATTAATAACCAAAAAAAATAATGATCATTCATTAACCTTGCTTGAGGTAAAGCAATTAGATGATAATATAATAGTAGAATTCATTGATGTTGATGATTGGTTAAATAATTTTAAAGAAATTTTAACTCGAAATCGAAACCTCATGCATGAATGCTAATTTTTTTTGGTTTATATGTCATTAACTAATTTTCTTACATCAAGGCTTTTATAATTTAATAAAAATCAATAACCAATGGAATATTTTATGTCATTTTTTGAAATAGTAGTCCTACCAAATGGTGATATTGCGCTAAAGAGAGATAATGATATTGATGAACCAATAATTCGTATTTCTTTTTCAACTGATGTTGATGGCCTTTCTGAGGAATCAAAAATTAATGTCGCGAAAGCAATGATTGATGCAGGGATAGATCTGTTTGATAAAATGAATCTCGATTTACTACAAACAAAGGAAAACGTCTTGTCGCCAGATATATCGACAGTGATTCATTAAAATTAAATTAATTATATTTTTGTTCTCAACACGCCAACACTTATCCCTTCGATAGCGAAATTTTGAGTACTCAAGTCGACATGGATAGAAGAAAAGTCCTCGTTTTCTGGTATCAGTTCGACTTTATGAGATGATGTGCTTGTTTTAATTCTTTTTACTGTAACTTCCTCTTCAATTCTTGCGACTACAATTTCTCCATTTTCTGCAATATTAGTTTTATGAACGGCGAGCAAATCTCCATCCATTATTCCAATATTTTTCATACTAGTTCCTTGAACTTTTAAAAAAAAGTCTGCTTTTGGGTAAAACATATCAGGAGCTACCTCTAAATAATCTTCAATATTTTCTAGTGCAAGTATAGCTTCACCAGCTGCAACACGACCAACAAGCGGTAAACCATTTTGCTCTCCATCAATCAAGCGTATCCCTCTTGAAGTTCCTTTGATCATTTCAATAACTCCCTTTTTTGCAAGAGCCCTTAAATGCTCTTCAGCAGCATTAGGGGACCTAAAACCAAGTTCCTTAGCTATTTCTGCCCTTGTAGGGGGGTAACCTGTCGCTCTTATATTTGCTTTGATCAAATTGAGGATTTCTTCTTGCCTTGATGTAAGTGAGGCGGTACTCATAACTACTCCTTATCTAATACGATTTCATAATGCATAAAACAATATACTGTATTTATTAACAGTATATTGTTTTATTGATACAAATATCAACATTTATTTGATTTCTGTATCAGTTAGCTAGGCAAAAAATAGATTAAAATTTTAGGAAAGTTAATGACATAGCTTTAATATATAATTTTTTAATACCAGTTTATGATTATAATGAAAGAAATATATCTGATTAAGGAGCCACAATGCCAATAGGGCCGTTAATTATTGACCTCGTAGGCCTTTCGCTAATGCCAGATGAAATAAAATTGATTAAATCTCCTTGTATTGGCGGAGTAATTCTTTTTTCTAGAAATTTCGAAAGTCGAAAACAGTTAATACGTCTTATCAAAGAAATAAGAAAATTAAGACCAGAGATTTTGATATGCGTTGACCAAGAGGGAGGGAGAGTCCAGCGTTTTCTTGAGGATTTCACTCGAATACCTCCAATGCAAAATCTTGGGAATCTTTTGGGCACACCNTCCGAAAGNTTCATCAAAGATTGTGGATNGCTAATGGCATGCGAACTTATATCATCTGGTATAGATTTTAGTTTCGCTCCAGTTTTAGATCTTGATCAAAACACCTGCGAGGTCATTGCAGATCGGTCCTTTTCCGAAAATCCTCAAATAACTTTGATTGCTGCGGGATTATTCATAGAAGGAATGAAAGAGGCAGGTATGGCATCGACAGGTAAGCACTTTCCTGGTCATGGCGGTGTTGATATAGATAGCCACATTGCTACACCAATTGATAATAGGAGTATTGAAGATTTATATGCTCATGACTTAATACCTTTCGCTAGGCTTGTGGATAGTTTGGATGCAATTATGCCCGCACATATTATATATCCAAAAATAGATAAAAATGCTGTTGGCTTCTCCAAGATTTGGATACAAAAGATCTTAAGGCGAGACTTAAATTTTGGTGGGGTTATTTTTAGTGNTGATCTCTCCATGAAGGGCGCCGATGTCGCTGGTGGCTTCATTAATAAAGCCAATTCTGCTCTTACTGCTGGTTGTGATGTAATTTTAGTTTGTAATAATCGAAAAGGTGTTTTGGAGGTAATAGACTATTTAGAATCAAGTAGCTGGACGACACCATCAAGATTGTCCAAAATGAGACATAGAAAAAGGTTATCATGGGGGCAACTCATCACTAATGATCGATGGATATCGACCAAAGCATTCCTTGAGTCGATCCCTTAAAAATAATGTAGATAGTATTCATGCTTACTGAGGAATTTTTATGGCAATTATAGAAAACTGGTTGATTAATTTAACAGGTGGCTACTATCTTTGGGTGCTAGAGATTTTTCTAATTATTATTTTTTCTTTTATCACTGGATACTTAGTTAATAAATTAATAAATATACTCGAAAAGCATGCATCAAAGTCAAAAACTGTATGGGATGATGCAGTCATCGAGGCTTCAAGACGACCAGCAGTATGGGCTATTTGGATTATTGGGATAAATTTGGCAGCATCTGTAGCGTCAAAAGCTGCAGGCTCTGAATTACAGGATCTTATTAGTTTAGTAAATAGAGCCTCTATAATTTTCTTATGTGCTTTATTTTTGATCAATCTAATCAAAAGGGTAGAGCGTAACTTAACTGACATAGAATATACTTCAGAGCCATGTGATGAAACAACTGTTAAAGCTGTAGGCAAACTTCTTCGTTTCTCCGTAATTATCACAGCAGTTTTAATTGCTATGCAGTTATTTGGATATAGTATATCTGGATTGCTTGCATTTGGTGGGATTGGTGGCTTAGCGATTGGCTTTGCTGCTAAAGATCTTTTAGCGAACTTTTTCGGTGGTTTAATGTTATATTTTGACCAGCCCTTTAAGGTTGGAGATTGGGTAAGATCCCCCGATCAAGAGATAGAGGGTACGGTGGAAGATATAGGTTGGCGTTTGACAAGAATTAGAACATTTGATCAGCGTCCCTTGTATATACCAAATTCTGTATTCAACAGCATATCTTTAGAAAATCCATCGAGAATGCTAAATAGACGAATATACGAAACAATTGGTGTTCGTTATGACGATCTATCAAAAATGGAGGCAATAGTTTCAGATGTACATAAAATGCTTGTTGAGCATGATGAAATTGATAATAGTAAAACACTGATAGTAAACTTTGATTCTTTCGCCCCTTCGTCAGCAGATTTTTTCATCTATACTTTCACTAAAACTACAAAGTGGGTTAAGTTTCATGGAGTTAAACAAGATGTCCTGCTTAAAGTATCTAGTATCATAGAGTCACATAGCGCAGAAATAGCTTTTCCAACTTCAACTTTACATATGGTCTCTGATTCACAAAAGTATGATCAATAAAATTAATAAACTATGCAGTAGTTTGAATTATAATTTTTATTTTAATCAAGCGATGGAGCTAGATTATTCANCAAATCCTGTGCCTTAAGTATGCGTTGATCTGCTGTAAGTATATCAAGATCAAATTTTAATGCGCTGGGCCCATCAAATCTGAACATATCAGGCTTCTTTTGAACTAAATTGATAATAATTTTTGGATCTATGGATGTATCCGGTGCAAACTCAAGTCTTCCATTTTTATCTCCTAACTCAAGCTTNGTTACACCTAATTTTTTTGCATANAGTTTNAGTGATGTNACGCTAAATAAATTTTTTAAGTAGCCATCAATTAATCCAAAGCGATCAATCATTTCAACTTGAAGTTCTCGGAGCTCATCATCAGAAATAGCATTTGCTATTCTTTTATAGAGGATCAGTCGCATATGAACATCAGGAAGATAATCTTCAGGAATTAACGCAGGTATATTAAGTTTGATTTCAACAGGATTGATGGCTAGCATTGATAGATTTGGTGATTTACCTGTTCGTATAGCCTTGACAGCTTTATCCAATAATTCAGTATAAAGAGTGAACCCTATTGATTGTATGTGACCACTTTGCCCTTTTCCTAAAAGCTCTCCCGCTCCACGAATCTCAAGATCATGTGTTGCTAATGTGAAACCCGAACCAAGTTGATTGACGTCCCTGATTGCCTCCAAGCGTTTAAAAGCGTCAGAGGTTAATGATCTGATATCAGTTACTAATAAATATGCATATGCTTGATGATGAGAGCGACCAACTCTTCCTCTAAGTTGATGGAGTTGAGCGAGACCAAATTTATCTGCCTTACTTATCAAAATAGTATTAGCNGTNGGTATATCAATTCCATTTTCTATTATAGTGCTACATACTAAAACATTGAACCTTTGGTGATAAAAATCAGACATTACATACTCGAGATTTTTTTCCCGCATTTGACCATGTGCAAAATTTACTTTTGCTTCCGGAAGTAGTTCAGCCAGCCAGGAGGCTGTTTGCTCAATAGTTCTAACTTCATTGTGCACATAAAAAATCTGACCACCTCTTAATATTTCCCGTAATACAGCCTCACGAATAACATCAGAATTTTTTTCACGCAAGAAAGTTTTTACTGACAATCTCTTTGCGGGTGCGGTTGCGATAATGGATAAGTCTTTTATGCCAGACATGGAGAGGTTGAGTGTTCTTGGTATTGGTGTTGCTGTAAGAGTAAGGATGTCTATATTTGTCCTGAATTCTTTGATAACTTCTTTTTGTTTCACACCAAATCTATGTTCTTCGTCAATTACAAGAAGCCCAAGATCTTTATAGTTTATCTTTGCATGCAAAAGCTTGTGTGTTCCAATGAGAATGTCTATTTTTCCTGAACTCGCGTCCTTAAAAACAGCTTGCTGGTTTTTTGTTGAAATAAATCTAGACAGTTCTCCTATTTCTATGGGTAAATTAGCAAATCTATCCCTAAAATTTTCTACATGTTGATGTACCAAAAGGGTAGTAGGAACAAGAATAATAACCTGTTTTCCGCTTGATACAGCAATGAAAGCTGCCCTCATAGCTACCTCTGTTTTACCAAAACCAACATCGCCGCAAATAAGTCTATCCATAGGTTGATCCGATAACATGTCTCTTTTCATTGCTTCGATTGTTTCTATTTGATCTGGTGTTTCTTCATAAGGAAAATCGTTACAAAAATTCTGATAGGCTTCAGGCGTAACTTTGCACGCAAATCCTTTTCTAGACGCCCTTGAGGAATATATATCAAGTAGCTCAACAGCAGTATCGGATATCTGTTTAAGAGCCTTATCTTTGGATTTTATCCACTGTTCCCCACCCAATTTATGAAGAGGTGCTTGAATTTCTTCTGCACCGCTATACCGATTAATTAGATTTAGAGAAGATACAGGTACATATAATTTAGCTTTATCCGCATATTCTAAAGCAAGGAATTCCTGGGGCCAGTCATTTGTATTTATAGTTTTAAGCCCCAAATATCTCCCAATACCATGCTCTATATGAACGACTGGAGAGCCTATACTAAGCTCTGATAGATTTTTTATAGCTTGTTCAGAACGGGTTGATTTTCTTGCTCGACGACGATTCTGTATAATTTTAAGCCCAAATAACTCAGATTCTGTTATTAATAAAATATTAGGCTTAGTTAGATGAAACCCTCTTTCAATCGGGTAGGTTGTAATTGAGATACTATTTTTTGTTTTTAAAAAATCGTCCCAAGTTTCAGCTTCATAATATTTGATTTTATTGCTTTGCAATATATCACTCAAAGCTTCTTTGCGGCCTTTAGTTTCTGCACATAGTAATATTCGATTATCAATTTTGCCTGAAAAGACCTCCAATTTTTGTAGTGTATCTAATATATCAGTATCAGCAGAAATATTTGGCATAGGCTGGAAATTTAGACTAAAAGAATCATTAGATTTAATTGAGCTGTTTCTTTCTGTATATATTTTTTTATATGGATAATTTTCTAAGGCTACAAAAATTTCATATGGTGAAATAAAAACTTCGTCTGGAGGAAGAATTGGGTTTCTACTATCAATATTACATTCTTTAAAGCGATTTTTTATATTACACCAAAAATTTTCTGCATTTTTTTTAGTATCGCTGTCTATGACTATCATGCAATTTTCTGGAAGGTAGTCAAAAAAAGATGTGCACTCGCTAAAGAATAATGGAAGAAAGTATTCAATCCCCTGAGGTGCGATACCATTCTTTATATTGGAGTAGATCGTTGAATTCCTATCGTCAACGTCAAATTTTTCAATCCATTTTTTTTTGAATCTTGTTATTGAGTCTTTATCTAAGGGAATTTCTTTAGCTGGTAAAAGAGAAATTGAATCAACTTTTTCTTTAGTAAGCTGCGAATCTGGATCAAAGGTCCTCAAGCTTTCAATTTCATCATCGAATAGATCAATACGAAAAGGCAATAACGCCCCCATTGGATAAATATCTATTTTTGATCCGCGTATGCTGTATTCACCACGCTCAAATACTGTTTCAGTAGATCGATAGCCACTATATTGAAGTTTCTTTCTTAGGCTCTCTAAATTGATTTTTTCATCAACTTTGTAGCTAAACGATCGTCCTTGAACAAAGTCTTTTGGTGGTAATCTATGCATCATAGTCATTACAGGCACCACAATAACCCCAGAACTTTTTTCTGGTAAGCCGAAAAGTGTCTTCAACCTTTTAGAAATAATATCTTGGTGTGGAGAAAAATTATCATAAGGAAGAGTTTCCCAATCTGGAAATTGAACAACCTGCGAGCTATCGCCTAAGAAGAAAGCTATTTCTGATTCTATTTGTGATGCAGATCTAGCAGAAGATGTAATTACCAGAACTGGCCCCTTATGTTTTTTTGTAACCTCAGCAACACCCAGTGAAAACCCAGAGCCAAAAGAATCGCGCCATAATATTTTTTTATCAGCTGTATTTGAAGATTGTAAAGATAAAATCGTCATAAAATGTATAATTATAGTTATGTTTTAACGCATGGGTTTGAATTGGTGAAAATCTGCTTCCTAACAACATCCAAAAATCTTAGGTATTTTAGCGATGGTTGCCATATTAAGATATGGCCAAGTGAATAATTTAACCCGCTTTTTGCTTAATATTTTAAGTTCGTTGGAGAATTATACTTGTATATACAGAAACCTTTTTTAATATTCTCTCTAATAATGATTTTTCTTATAAATATTTCTGGCTGTTCATCTCATGATTTTAGTGTAAAAAATTTAGCTAAATCTGACTTCAATGAAGTAGCTGATTATCACTATAAAGAAATTAAAATTTTGCTGAAGGACCTAACTCTGAAGTTATATAAAAGAAATCCTAAGTACTTAAAGGATTTATCTAATTATGCAAATTTAACTGACAGTATAAATTATAAGTTAAAGCAAATTTTTGACCGTCCAATGAAAACTGATATCCCTGAAGTTGCCGCCTATGGAACAGATGCTATTGAATTATCGTTAAATAGTGATTTTGAGGGAGATAGGGTGCTTGCCTTTATGGGTGGATTGACAGATATGATAAGAAAAGCCTACGGCCATAATGAAGAGTTTTTTGTTTATACAGAGCTAAAAGAGCAAAATTTATATTTGAGCGCTCGTAATTTAGAGATCGCATTTTGGAGGATAACATCATATAAAAATAAGAAAGGTGAGCCGTTTATACTTACTAATAGCAGAAACGGAGAAATAGAAAATCTTAGTTATGAGCGTTTATTTGGAAAAATGATTGCACTGCAGGATATGATGGCTCTTATTTCATCTGGAAAGAATAAAAGAGTTGTAAAAGCTGTGGTGCAAAATGTCGCAGCCAAAGCTTTCTTTCCATTTTAATCTAAATTTAGATTTCCAAAAATATTTTAAATGAACCAACTATATTAATGAAGCTAAATCCTTATTAATGAAACTAAATCCTTGAGTAGTTTTTTAAGCTGATGGATCATTTTTTGTATTTAATGCTCTACTGAGGTTGCTCAAACGACCTAGAGACCTGATAATAACAAAATAATTTTATTTTTAAAGAAAGGATTAATTAAGTGACTGAGAAAACCCGGCCGATACCTGCAGATTTCTTTTCAGACTGGAAGGAACGTGAGGCGCTGTCTGAGTCAATGATTCCTTTGATTGGAAGTCTTTATAGAGAAAAAAATATTTCTTTGTATATGTATGGAAAAAGCATGGTAAATAAATCGGTTATTGAGTTGATGAAAGCTCACCGGTTTGTTCGCCAGATTGAGCAAAATGAGTTATCAGAATATGAAACATTTCCTTTAATTGAGACTTTATCAAATATAAATTTAGGGCCAGCACATATCGATGTTGGAAAGCTAGCGGTTAAATATCAAGAGTCAAATAATGCAAATAGTTTAGTTGACTTCTTGAATGAGGAGATCGGTGAAGAACTTAATGATATGAGAAAACCTATTCCTAATCCTCAAGATGTTGTTTTATATGGGTTTGGACGTATCGGACGGTTGTTGGCAAGACTCTTACTAGAAAAAACTGGTAGCGGCGATATGCTTCGCTTGAGAGCAATTGTGGTCCGTGGTAACTCCAATAAGAGTGATCTTTTTAAGCGCGCCAGTCTTCTCAGACGTGATTCAGTTCACGGCGCTTTTGAAGGAACAATTCGTATTTTAAAAGATAAAAATATCCTAGTATGCAATGGCAACCCGATACAAATAATTTACGCAAACTCCCCTGACGAAATAGACTATAAAAAACTGGATATTGATAATGCAATATTGATTGATAACACCGGAGCATGGAGAGATGAAGAAGGGCTACTGAAACACATAGATTGCCCTGGTGTAGATAAAGTTATATTGACCGCGCCTGGTAAAGATCCTATACCAAATATTGTATATGGAATTAATCATAGTGATATAACTGAAAAATCCAAAATTATATCAGCTGCTTCATGTACAACTAATGCGATCGTACCTATCTTAAAAGCTATACAGGATGAATATGGAATAAAGAGTGGGCATGTTGAAACTGTTCATTCTTATACAAATGATCAAAATTTGATTGATAACTATCATAAAGGATCTCGACGCGGTCGAAGCGCCCCATTAAATATGGTTCTAACAGAAACAGGTGCCGCTGATGCTGTGTCTAAAGCACTACCTGAACTCAAGGATAAACTGACAGGTAGCGCTATAAGAGTTCCTACTCCTAATGTCTCTATGGCTATCTTAAATCTGCGATTGAACCAAGAGACTTCGCTCGAACACATTAATGATTATGTGCGAAAAATGTCACTACACTCATCGCTTCAAAATCAAATAGATTATACAAAATCTACAGAAGCAGTTTCATCCGATTTCATTGGTTCTCGTCATGCATGTATATATGATGCTCAGGCAACAATAGTAGATCGAGATAACGTTATCTTATACTGCTGGTACGACAATGAATTTGGCTACAGCTGTCAGGTTATCAGATGTCTTGAGGAATTTGCTGGTATAAATTGGAAGATGATACCTTAATAAAACCTTCTTTAAATTTTTTATAAATCTACAACTTAAATGCTAAAAAAAATTGTCCCATAAACTCTAATCGCGTATAATTATTTCACTCAAATTCTTATAAAATTTTTACATAAGTGAAAAATTATCTTTTAAACAAAAGTGTATGATTTTTTTATATTTAATAACAACAAAATTCATTAAAATTATAACATTTAAAAATGCAAATGATAACTATTATCGTTAAGTTTTCGCATATTTAGCTATAATTTCGTGAAATTTTTGGAAAAATAACTAGAGTATTACCAAAATGGTTAAAATTAATAAAGGAATGGATATACCTTTATCTGGGTCACCCGAACAAGCTATCCATGATGGTAAAGCAG
>NYXF01000021.1 GCA_002685455.1 Porticoccus sp.
TGGTATAATGGTCACGAAACAACTGGTGAAGGTATTTATCCCTATGATGAAGGATCTGTGAATAAAACCGATTTAGAAAAGATATCAAAGTTAATGAATGGTATCCGTATTGATAAGAAACATACGATTCACACTAGTGTAGTCCCTATTTGCTTACATTGTCATTTTCCTCTGGACCGTGAAGATACACCTTTTCACTTATCAAAAGGTAATCTTGAAAAGTCATCTACATTGGATCACAATGTTTGTGATATGTGTCTTCCTAGTCCAGTCTTATGCACTTGTTGTGTTTCTCCTATATCTGAAAAAGAAGATCCACATAATATGGCAAAGATTATGGAATATTTCGCATGTCGTTCCTGTCGCGAAGACGGTGAAATACAAGAAAAATGGAGATATAATGAAGAGAATAAACTCATTAATGCTACTTCATCCTCTTATGTTGAAGAACTACATCTTTCAGATGAAGCTATTGAACGGGAAAAACAATTGATGGGAGGGAAACCGAGATCTTGTGAAGATATTACACCCTTCTTAAAGACTTTTTATATCAAGGATCTAATAGATCCCGAATCTCGCGATTACTGGCCTTTCGGGATGAATGCTCGACAATATTTAGAACATAGAGCATTAATGGATTTTAATAATCCTCTTCAAGAAACACCTGATGAAACTTGGAGAGAAGTTGAGATAACAGAAAAGGTTCTATCAAACTATATCAGAGATATGAATTATGCTTATGAGAAATACGACTATACTGAAGAAGATAGAGGTTCTCTTCCAGAAGAGATTATTTCTGGTGGATATAAGTATCGTTTTGTAGGACAAGGTCATGGTTTCACTTGCGATAGTTCAATTTGTCAAGCTGTATTTCAACATCATGAAGAGTATGGTGGAGGTGCTTTTGGTGCTTTTGTTGCTACAAATATTCCTATTTTCACAACGAGAACTGGTGATATTCAAGGGACAGTAAGAGAAATGGGTTTTGGTCAAGAGAGGTGTATCTCTTGTATCTCAAAAGTGTTTCATTATTCACCCAACAAATAAGAAATTATTATGGATTATTTTTTTCACAATCATATTCACAATCATAAACAACTTTCATTTGTTTTTTGCCACAACAAGTTGATAAATATTTATCTTTGTGTGTCTTTTTAAATCTTCTATAAAAATTAGTTCTAAATCTAACATGAGGAGCATCTTTATCTAAATTTTTTGGATCAGATATTAAATCTCCATACCAAGGCCATAATTTATTATCTTCACTATCATCCATGTTTAACAGTTCTGGATAATCTAGTGTAATTTCTCTAATACATCTTTTCCATTCTAATGGTGGTATAATAGGATTATTTGATAAATATTGAGTAAGTTGTGGTATATATTTTTCTTTAAAATCGTTATATTTTAAACGATCTGTATTTAATAATGATAATTGTATTTCAAGATCTTCACAAAGAGAATTTAATTCGGTGAGATATTTATCAATTTCATTTATCTTTTCAATAAACATTTGTTTTTTTATCCATGCTGCGATAAGACTGGTGCTCATACTAGAAACAGTTAATAAGATATTCACATAAGTATTGTAATTATCTATAGGAGCGTTACTTTCATCAACATTATTTGCTACAGTTAAACCGGATGTTAAAGTAGAGATAACAATTATCATCCAAGACCATTTGTGTTCTTTATTTTTGAGGTTACTCAGATAAAATGAAGAGACTATTCTATTATATTTTAATTTCCAAAGACATTTTTGAAATCTATATCTTTTAATATCTGTCCAATCATTTGAATTATCAAGTTTTTCATCAAATATATTCGCATAAATATAATTTATTTTTCTTGGAGTTGTTACATTACTATCCTCGGATGTATTAGAAGCTCCTGAACTTAATTGTTTATTAATTTTTAAATCTGCTATTTCGTGAGAATTTCTACTAATATTTCTCTTTAATTCATTAATAAGTTCTTCATCTGATTTATTATTATCCTCTGTATTAATATCTAAATTCAGATTATTTGATACACGTTCATCTGCTATGGTATCAGGTTCATCTACTACTATATCAGGTCCTAATTCAGCATCTATAAATTTATCTTCTGACATATATATATATGATATTATATAATATTACATGATATTTAGTACATCAAAGCAGGAGATATATTATTTATTATCATATTTATTAAAATCATATGATATAGAAATCATAGGTGGTATTTATGATAATAAAAGATATCTAGAAGATAAGGAAATCTTAGACTGGCATGTTTCCGAAGGTAAAAAATATAAGAAGTATAAAGAAGGTATAGTTATTAATCAAATATTATTTAATCCATATCATGAAACATATAATTTATTCAAACATTATCAGAATAAAATATTTTATTTGAAAATTTTAATAGAAACTTTTAATTTAGATGGTTTTATATTAATTAAAAAAGATAATAAATATAATTTACCCTCATTAAAACGATATATAAAAATATTAAATAATTATGTAATAAAATATGGTATATTGGAGATATACAATAAAATATTTCAATATAGAGTAAATTTAACAGATTTAGCGGGTAATAGATGTATTAGGAGTATTATATTAAATAATGATAAATATGAATATAATACAATTTCTATCAGAAACAATGAATATATTAATCCGGTAGAGAGATATCCTCAATTAGTATAAATTTGATTTAATAAAAAACTATTTTGAAATTAAATAGTAGATTTAAATATGTTAACTGATGATAAAAAATTATTTCCATGGTTAAAAGATATAGATAAAAATATAATCCATGATTATACTGAATCATATGATCACGAGTATAATTTATTAAGACAAGAATTATCTATTACACATAATGTATATAAGAAAGAAATAGATTCATTAAAATCATTATTAAAATTAAAAGATGAAAGAATAAGTAAGTTAATTGATAAAATGATTACAATAGATTTAAACTTTGATCAATTAAATGAAGATTATGATGAATTAAATTTAAAATGCGCCTTATTAATAAAATCAAGAGAGGATTGGATTGGTCGTGCATTAAAATTAAATTACTTATTACAAGAAATAGAAAAAATAGGACTACAACAATCAGAATATATATTAGATGCTTTTAAAGATATTAATATTCCATTAGATGAAGTACCAATTCATCTTAAAGAGAGATATATACCAACTATTCTAACAAATATAGTTGAATTGGAATCATCCGATGATGAGTTTTAAAAAAAATATTTTATTTAGTTTTATATATTTTCTGTATTTTTATTTGATTTTAAATTTTCTGTATTTTTTTTTGTTTTTTATGATTTATCTAGTATTCAATTCTGCCTAGTAGTTTAAGATATCTTTCTTCTAGATCATCCACCTTGGGTCCATCACAGAATACACTCCTTGAAGCTTGGCGGACGAGTGTGGGCATGTTTGTCCCTTGTATAGGAAGAACTTTCAGTGCTTCCATCCTTTCTTCAAAGGGATTTTGTGGGATAGGTAGAGGTGGTAGATTAGCGAAGTATCTAAACTTCACATATGCTACCTTAATCTTGTTTATGACGGTGGGGGATGGTCTCAGCTTGGTTGACGAAGAGTTGTTGAAACGATAAGTTTCACCTTTAATCAGGCATTCGAGGATGTCTCCAATAATGATGTCAACAGCATTGACGATGAATTTATTTTCTTCNCCCAAGAAGACNTGATAAATCGGTTTATCATATACCGAAGCCTTGACGACCTTCAAAGCTTTGCACAGCGGTCTACTACCTCGTTCCATGAAGTCGGTCTTTTCTTTCATGTCTTTACCNACTTCATCTCTGTTCTGAGTTTCCTTAGAGAAATAAACTTTCTGGGAACCCAGTTTGTATTCGGGTGAACCCGGTTCAGGCAGTTCTTTGCTCCAAAGAGGGTGTAGCTCATTGAGTTCTTCGACGTTGAGGTGGTGTCCTGCGTTGAGGTTGGCTTCCTGATATCCTGAATGTTCGNTGGAGTTCATTTTTCGCTGGGTGCTATAAAAGAGATATAGACTTTAATATTTTGTTCTAATGAATTAATCCGAATCATTAAATCAAATTTATGAAAGAGAAAAAAAATTTAATTTAAGAAAATATTTATTGTTCTTGATTGTAGTAGGGTACAATGAATATTATGCCTCTATATGAATCACCTCTTTTTTCAATGTTATAGCGTTCGTCTTCGAGATAGTCCCAATAATGATCAAATAAATTGATATTCATATTATCTATGAATTTTATACGTTCCATACCTATAAGAGAGTCATAACATCTGCTTCTTTCTGAAAATTCACACCACCTTGTATGTTTAAGTATAAAGTTTTTATTACCATATATTTCAATCTGCTGACAAATAATATCTCTTGGTTTTAATTGGTTATAATATCCTTCATACATTATATTATCTTTTCTTGCCTTATCGGAGTAAATTAACCACTCATTGCCTTTGCCTATGGGATATCTATATTGAAAAGGATTTTCTGGTTTTAGTAATGTATCTTCTATCACCATATGATTAGGTGAAAATAAGTGAAAAGAAAGGATATTTTTATGAAAGTTAATTTGTAAAGATCTATCATGTTTTATACTATTCATCAAAATCTGATAGAGATAAATGATTAATTCTTTAGGCAAACCGAATCTTTTTCCCAATTGGGAAAAGACCTTCTTCTTCTCTTGTTCTCTGGATAGGAGAGTGATTTCACCCATATTAGTAAGACTCTTATTGTATTTTAATAATGATAAAAATAATCATAATCAAATTTTTTTAAAATGTAGGATAACTAAATTCAAATTTACCTCCTTCTCTTAGACGCTTACTAGTGTAATTTTCTTTGTAAGAACCACAAAGAGGATCAAATATTTTCATAAATTGTATATTATCATCAATACAATTATCAATAGGAACTAAATATTCATTCCAATCACTATTTATTTCTTTAGGCATTAAATGTTCGGAGAAATAATATGGATTTCTATATTGAATTAAGTAATGCATATGTTTTTCAACAACATCAACTTCTGTATCATTCTTACAGAAATCGCATTGACATCCCATAATCCATTTTTTATTTTCGGGTAAAGTGTTGAATGGTAGATGTAAGAAATGAATATTTTTCTGTCTGCTTTCCCATAAAGTATATTTTACATAGTTATTATATTCTAACCATGAAGGTGGTTTAGCTGTTTGGGGGACATAATCTCTCCAGAATCCTTTCCATGTCATAATATAAATACGTTTTTGAATTTCATTCGGTAAATATTTTATCATATATTTTATATCGGTTTCTATTAGTTTTTTGTGTTTTTTCATTTGTAGTTTTTTTTTCTTATTTATCTGTTTTCTATGTTGTGATTTTATCTTATTTTTGATTCTTTTTTTATGATTCATAATAGCAATTATGATTCTTAATATTTAAATAAAATTTGATAATTATTATTTATCTTTCTTTTAATAAAGATGTCTTTAAAACTTGTTGTGAATAAAAGCAAATATTGTCACATTCATGGGAAGAGATATGCGAGGGATATTAGAAGAGAAAATAGAGAATCGCAAGATATTCAAAATTTAAGGATCTTACTCCGTGATAAATATAATGAATTATTATATAATGAAATTTTATTAACCAAAAGTGAGGAATCTTTAAGTAAACAAAAACAAAAAAAATACGAAGAATTAATGAGAAGAATTAAACAGATTAGAGAATGATGAAATATAATTATTTTATATTTTAATAACTTTACTACCTAACTTAGGATTATTTTTTTCAATAATTTTGCAATTTTCAGATTTATAATCATAGGAACATTTATGACTATGAGGATTTTGATGAGCTACACAAAATTTAAATTCGCATTTACATGTAAAACTCATTAGTTTTAGTTTTTTATTACAAAAGTGACATCTTTCATGTTTAGGTTTATATTCTTTATTTTGTTTTGTTTCTTTCATGAATTAAATTTATTAGTAAATATAAATAATAATATCAAATTTAATTTGTTAAAATTCTTGGTCCAATACTCATTGTCATTAATTCTTGAATGAGAAGTTTACACGCGTAAGGTATATAAATTTTAGTAAAATCTCCATAATTATTACATTTTTTACATTCATAAATATTTTCTTTATGATTACCAGTTGATATCATATTACATTCATTACAAATATAAACACTATATTTATCAGAAACATCCATCAATCTTTCTTTAAGAAAAGATGCTGCTCCATGAGCAATCATACAATCTCTTTCCATTTCACCGAATCTGAGTCCTCCGTGAGCCATTCTACCTTCAGCGGGTTGTCTTGTCATAGACACGATAGGACCACTTGCTCTACTATGAACCTTATCAGCTGACATGTGTTTTAGACGTTGATAATAAGTTGGTCCGATAAAGATTGAAGTTTTTAATTGATCTCCTGTAAACCCATTATATAATACTTCATTACCCATTCCTTCATATCCACAAGATTCTAAAGAATGAATAATATCATTTACATCTGTATTATTAAATCCGGTTCCATCACCTTGGAATCCTAATTCTGAGCATGTTTTACCTAAGATACATTCTAAGAGTTGAGCAATAGTCATTCTACTAGGGACAGCATGTGGATTCATAATAATATCTGGTACAATACCATCTTTTGTTCGTGGCATATCTTCTTGTCTGTATGTCATTCCTACTGTGCCTTTTTGCCCATGACGACTTGAAAATTTATCTCCAATTTGTGGTATTTTAATTTGTCTTATACGAGTATTACAAAATCGGTAACCATCACTATTAATATCTACATAGTTTTTATCAATGATACCATATTCATTTGCTCTTGGAGTTGTGCTACAATCCCTATAATTATATTCTTTATTTTTAATAGGTATTACTTTTCCAATGATGATATCATTTGGAGAAATATATGTATTTTCTTCTACAAGACCATTCGGTGATAATTTTTCATAATTAGATGGTTTAGGATAAAGTAATTTATCTTTATCTGGTTTACAGAATTTATCTTCATCGCCAGTTAATTGATTTTTTTGTTCTTCATCTTTATATGTTCTGTAAAATGTTGAAGAGAATAATCCTCTATCAATTGCGGATTGATTAATGATAACACTATCTTCTTGATTATATCCACTGTATGTAGCGATAGCTACAATAACATTATTTCCATTTGGGAGACTATTAAAATTTAGATATTTCATCATTTTAGTATTAATTAATGGTTTTTGCGAATAATGTAAAATATGTGAGAAAGTATCAAATCTTTGATTAAAATTAGTACAATGAACACCTACGGCTTGTTTTCCCATAGCAGATTGATATGTATTTCTAGGTGCCTGATTATGATTCAGAAATGGAATTGTATTTGCAATAGCTCCTAGAATAAGAGATGGATTAATCTCATAATGTGTATATTTTTTATCAGTGAGTGAATAGTGATTGCCGATTAATGTATTTTCAACTTCATGAACATCAATATATTCAATAAATGAATTATCCATAACTAATAAATCGGACCATGATTTATTTTTGATATCATTACTATTTGTATTATGAATATTATTATTGAATAATGGTCTTATACATCTACCTCTATCAGAGAATATATAAACTGAATTATCAATAATAGAATATGATACTGAAATATGAGGATGTATGATACATTGATTTATTAAATCTTTCATAGTATAAATCAATTCATTTTTATTTTCTGTATATCCTATCCAATCACCATTTATGAAAACTTTTGTTAATGATATTTTATTTATTTTATATATATCAATATTTTCAAGATATGAATTATTAGATGTTCTATATAAGATAGATAACAATCCATAGAAATTTCATTTGTAATTTCACACATCATTGAGAAATTTTTAACGACTCCTATAGATTGACCTTCTGGAGTTTCTGTGGGACATATATATCCCCATTGTGAATTTTGAAGTTTTCTAGGAGCAATTAATTTACCGGTATTATCTACAGGAGTACTAATCCTTCTCATATGAGATAATGTGCTCATAAATGTTAAACGATTAAGAACTTGTGAAACACCTTGTTTATTAATATTATTTTTCATACCCCAGTTACCAGTAGCTAATGCACTTTTCAATACATTTTCTGTATAATTAGATTTTATCATTTTTAAGATATTAATTTCATTAATGATGTTACTATAATCTTCATTTATATTTAATAAACTTAATGAAACTTCTTTAATAATAGAATTTTTAATATCTTTGACAACTCTTGAAATACATTGATTGATTAAATTACCCATTAAAACTCCAGTTGTTTCAATTCTCTTGTTACCATAAACATCGCGATTATTACAATTTTCTATACCTAAATAACATTTTAATAATTTATTTAGCATCAATCCAATATACTGTATTTTCTTTTTGTTATGATTTAAATGAGGGAGTAGATCTCTTTTAATAATATTTCTACAATAATCATATTTAATTTCATGTGAGAAATTAGAATTTGTATTATTAATATACTTCATCATATATTCAATCGCTGAGTTTTCTGTATTAATATAAGAGAAATCGGTTATTGATTTTTTTAATATTTTAATCATGATACTATCAATTTCAGAATTATTATTATCAATTATATTATAAATTATTTCCTTATCTGTTAAGCATCCTAAACATCTAAATAATACTACAATAGGAATATCACTTTTTAAGTGGGGAAATTGAGCTGTAATATTATTATCATAAATAGATATCTTATTTGTTATACGAATACTGAGAGTCCTTGTTAGACCAAAAGTTTTTGGATTACATGATTTAACCTCGCAATGATATTTATATTTACTAGATCCCTTATTATTTGAATATAGTTGAATAATATTAGGAATAACTTTTTCTTGTGTAATAACTACTTTTTCATTTCCATTAATAATTGTATATCCACCTACATCATATTTACATTCTGAATCTAAATTATCTTTATATACACAATACTTACTTTTTACTACAATAGGNATTTTACATAGTAAGATATCTTTTAATATTTTATTTGGTAAGGTTACCAATATATCATTATCATTTAATTTGTAAGTAACACATATATCAATATATACTGATAAAGAATATGTATAATTTCTAATACGAGCAATATTAGGAGTCATTGGTTTACTACATCCATTATTTTCTGTATAATATGGTTTATTAATATTAATATTAACGATATTTAATGTAATATCTTTAATCTTATCATTTGTTAAATTAATCGTCAATGGAAAAGATTGGGATAATATTTTAGGTAATATATTATCAATTAAGTCGTTATAAGATTCTATATGATGATTTACGAGTATATCTTTTTGTTTGAAATATTGACCGATGATATCCTCAATATGAGATTCATCAATCATATTAAATATAAATAGTTTCTTAAAACTTTAGGTAATTTAAAAAATCAAATTTATTCAAACTTTAAAGCTAAATTTTTAATGCTATCAGGCATTTCATTTATATCAAAAATACTGTTTATTTCGGGTTGTTCTTTGTTTAATTTCTCAATAATTAATTTACTATAATCATGAAAAATATCATTTGATTTATAATAAGATAACCAATCCAGATATTTTTTACGATAAACCTCTTTTGAGGTAATAATATGTTCATCTGTAGATAACATATGATATTCCGAGAATATTTTTTCACATTGAATTATGATTATAATACTTTGAATTAATATAGGATCTATTTTCATGTTTTCTTGAACACACATTTTAACTGTAAGATTAAAAATACGATGTGGATCGAGATTCCATGGTCTTATATGATTAATATTATCATTTAGATATTTTTGTATAGTTTCAGTTTTATTATCGCTACCTTTTATAAGAAATTTAAATATTTCAGTCATTTTTGTTGTATCTATATCTTCTATATCCGAATCTTCAAATATTTTAATGATTTCTTTATTACCAAATGATTTTGATTCGGGGACTCTCCAAGAAAATCCAAAATCATAAATGACTAATTTATATTTATCATCTTCTTTTCTTACTTTCCAATTACCTTTATGAAGATCTCCATGCATAAGATTATTTATTTGTTGATTATTTCTTACAAATGATGTTAATAAAAGGGCTATTTTATATTTATTATATTTATCACATTCTAATTCATCAAATGAAATACCTTCTTCATAACTCATAATCATAATTTCACGAGAACATTTAATTAATTTAGGGATAATGATATAGTTATTATCTTTATAATATTCATGAAAGGATAATAAATGATTACTTTCATTTATAAAATCACTTTGTTCTTCAAAACTATCAATAAAAGAACTTATATCAAACGGAAAATTATTATCTAATATATTTTTGACGAATGGTATATATTTTATGAAATAATAATAGATTCTAAAATAATAAATTTCATTTTTAACATTAGGATGTAGAATCTTCATAACATATTTTTGTGAATCAGTGTATTTTGTCAATGGTTTATCTCTTAATAAATAAACTTGCCCTATACTACCTGAACCTAATATATCTAATATTTCATAATCTTTTTGTAAATTACTTTTAAAAATCGATTGATAGGTATTCAGTGTATATTCTATTTCATGATTATCACAATTTTCATAAAAGTTTTCTAGCTTTTTAAGCCATAATGGTTTATAATTTGTATCATCTCTTTTTAAATGCATAACTTCTAACTTAGGAATAACCCATTGACAAAATTTTATTGTAACTGAACCACATGATTTAATTTTATCAATTAATGTATCTAATAACACCATATCATGTCTATCATTATTTTCATAAAATTTTACATAATTACGTAATGTGTATAATAATGATGTATAGCGATAAAAATAACGTATAAAATTTATCATTTAATAATACAATTTATTTAATAATAATTAAATAAACTTAAGTTTATTTAAAAATAATATAGTATCTTTAAGTTATAAATGAGTCTTCAAAAAAATATTCGTGATTTAATACATTTTTATGTCAAAACCAATTATGAAAAATATTTAACTGATAAAAATATTCAAATTATTCCTGAATCTGAAATAGAAGGTATCATTAAGAATTTATATGATGATAGAAAATCACATATTCAAGAGTTCATACTAGAATCATTAAAAACACTTTATAAAGATAAGAGTGAAGAATATCCTGGGGATAGGAATATAAAAAATATCTTATTGAATATCTTTCAAGATGATGAATTATGTAAGACAAGACTAAGTTCAGAAATAAAACTACATCAGCAAAAAATGAGAGGTGAAAAGAGTGATTATGGTAAATTGTTTTAGGGACACAATAATCTGGGATAAGATATTTTAAATATCAATCACGGATAAGATATTTTAAATATCAATCACGGATAAGATATTTT
>NYXF01000110.1 GCA_002685455.1 Porticoccus sp.
ATGCTTACCTTGTACAGGACAGGAATTATTAAGCCTACTGAAAATTTTAAACTTGGTGTAGCTGCAGGTACAGGTGGAATTGCTCTTATATATGTGGCAAATTTTGTAATGTCTTTTTTTGGAACAGGATTATCAATTATGGATATTAATAACGCTTCAATGTACAGCATTGGATTCAGTTTATTAGTTATAGTTATGGCCTCGTTAAATTTAGTTGTTGATTTTGATTTCATCGAGGAAGGCTCAGAAAAAGGAGCTCCAAAATATATGGAATGGTTTGGAGCTTTTGGGTTATTAGTTACACTTATATGGTTATACCTTGAAATTTTAAGACTTTTAGCTAAGTTGAATTCAAGGAAATGAGATCCACATCTCTCCTATTATTACTTATATTTCTACTTTCATGCTCTGAAAATAAAGAAAAAAAAGAAAGTCCAAACTTTATATTATTTCTTGTAGACGATCAGGGTTGGTCTGGAACATCTGTAAATATGTCTGATAATATAGACTCATCAGGAAGCCTGTACTTTGAGACACCTAACCTAGAAAGACTTGCATCAAGTGGTATGAGGTTCTCAAGAGGCTACTCATCATCTCCAGTATGTTCTCCTTCCAGATACAGCATTCAATATGCACAGTCTGCAGCAAGACTTAAGATGATAAGAGTAGGTATGAACACAAAACATATAGATCATAATAAAACTATCACCATACCAAAAAAATTAAAAGAGATAAATTCCAACTACGTTACTGCTCATTTTGGCAAATGGGGTATTGATGCCGAACCTTCTTTACTTGGATACGATTACGATGATGGGAAGAATGGAAATAAAGAAGGCGTCTTCATAAATAATAAGACACAGTGGAATACAACATTCTCAGATGATCCAAAAAAAATATTTAGCCTAGCAGAAAAAGCTGTAGATTTTTTAGATCAACAGAAAAAATCTAAGAAACCATTTTTCTTACAAGTTTCTCACTACGCTGTTCACACTAATATTATATCAAAAGAGGAAACACACAAAAAATATTTGGGTAAGGATAAGACTAGAAGTACAGACAATGCTGGCTTTGCTGCCATGACTGAAAATCTTGATGAAGGACTGGGAATTATACTTGATAAACTTGAGGAATTAAATCTTACAGATAATACATATATAATTTATACGTCTGACAACGGATCAGTTCCTACTATACCAGCTAAGAGGTATTATAAAGAAAGTATTAACTTTCCTCTCTCCAGAGGTAAGTGGGATGCTATGGAGGGAGGGATAAGAGTTCCCTTTATTGTATCTGGACCTGGAATTCAGAAAATGAGTGAGAGTAAAGTCCCTGTAGTCGGATACGACATACTACCTACTATCGTAGATTTAGCTGGATCCGATATTCAAAACAAAGAAGACATAGACGGTGGAAGTTTTAAAAAAATTCTATTATCAGGTAAAGATGTTAAGATTAATAGGCATTATCCTGGAATTATATTTCATGTGCCTTATGAGAATAAGATAGCTTTGGCAAGGGCTCACTCCTCAATCATAAAAAATAATTTTAAACTTATAAAGTTTAGAAATAATAATGAATTGGTACTTTATGATATTGATAATGATTTCATGGAGGCTGAAAATCTATTGGAACAATACCCAGAACTTACTGATGAGCTAGAGTCCTTACTTGATGGCTATCTCTTCAAATTCAAATCATTAAAATGGCAAAACGGTATCAATTGGAAGAATGTAAATGTAAATAAGGTCAACTCATTCTATGAGTAGGATGTTTATAGAAGAGAAAAACCTACATATGTTATCATTGCCCAGACAAAATACCTAACGAACTTTCCTACTAACATAAAAATTGCAACAGTTAATATATTTGTCCTAAAGAAACCAAGTGCTATTGCAATTGGATCACCAACTACTGGTAGCCAGCATAAGAATGCTAAAAAACCACCCCAACTGTCAATTTTTTTCTTCCATAGTAAAATCTTATCTCTTTTGACTCTTAAATATTTTTCAATTGTATCCCAGCTTCCTAGTCTGCCTATAAGATAGCTACTAAGTCCCCCCATCCAATTCCCAATAGATGCAACAATCAGAGAGGTTGTGAGGTCGTAGTTATTTGCAATTAAAATGCTTAACACTAACTCAGAGCTAAAAGGAATTATAGTTGCTGCCAAAAAGCTAGCAATAAATAATCCTATATATCCCCACTCTGCAAGATTTTCCATTCCTATAAATATAAAAAAACCTCATTTATAAAATGAGGTTTATTATCTATTAGTAATAAATAGGATTTAGATATCGAATCTGTCGTTTTCCATAACCTTACACCACACTCTGACAAAATCATTTACAAATTTATCTTTGCTATCATCCTGTGCATAAACTTCTGCGTAAGATCTTAGTATTGAGTTAGATCCAAAAACAAGGTCTACTGAAGAAGCAGTCCACTTTAAGTTTCCAGATTTTCTGTCTATTACCTTATAACTATTTTCTCCTTCAACTTCCCACTTATTACTCATATCGGTTAAATTTATAAAGAAGTCATTTGTCAGTGACCCAACATTATCTGTGAAGACACCGTCATTACTTCCTCCAAAATTAGTTCCAATAACTCTCATTCCACCAATTAGAACAGTCATCTCAGGAGCAGATAATCCTAGAAGTTGAGCCCTATCTAGCATCATCTCCTCGGCTTTTGAAGCACATTCTTCCTTAATAAAATTTCTGAAAGCATCTGCAGAAGGTTCAAGTGGGGCAAAAGAATCTGCGTCAGTCATCTCAGGACTAGCGTCTCCCCTACCCACTGATACATCAACACTTACTTTAAATCCTGCATTTGATGCAGCCTCTTCTATTCCAGTACTTCCTGCAAGTACTATAACATCAGCCATACTAGCACCAGATTCATCCGCTATAGGTTTAAGTATTCCTAAAGTTTTTAATAACCTGTCAGGTTCATTGGCCTCCCAGCTTACTTGAGGATTAAGTCTGATCCTTGCACCATTGGCTCCTCCCCTAAGGTCTGATGACCTAAAGGTTCTTGCGCTATCCCAAGCAACACATACTCTATCAGAAATAGATAAACCAGAATTAGAAATTTTTTCCTTAACAGCATCTAGATCAAAGTCTTTATTTCCAGTAGGTACAGGATCTTGCCATATCAATTCCTCTGATGGAATATTTGGTCCAACATACCTAACCTTTGGCCCCATATCTCTATGGGTTAACTTAAACCATGCCCTAGCAAATGTATCAGAGAAGTAGTCGTGATCTTCTTTAAACTTGAGCGAAATCTCTTTATATATAGGATCCATTTTCATTGCCATATCTGCGTCAGTCATGATAGGATTATTCCTATGTGAAGGATTAGATGAGTCTACCGGCTTGTCTTTATCATCTATATGTACTGGTTCCCATTGCCAAGCTCCTGCAGGACTCTTTTTTAATTCCCACTCGTGATTGAATAACATCTCAAAATATCCGTCATCCCACTGAGTAGGATTAGTTGTCCATGCACCCTCAATACCACTGGTAACAGTCTCATTAGCATTAGCATGTCCAGCCGGATTTTTCCAACCAAACCCCTGCTCTTCAACTGTAGCACCTTCTGGTTCAACACCAAGGGCTCCAGCGTCACCATTTCCGTGGGCCTTTCCTACTGTATGACCCCCAGCCGTAAGGGCTACTGTCTCCTCATCATTCATTGCCATCCTTGCAAATGTTTCTCTAATGTGCAATGCAGTTACCTGNGGNTCAGGNTTACCATTNACACCNTCNGGGTTAACATAAATNAATCCCATGTGAGTTGCNGCNAGAGGGTTTTCCATNGTAGANGTNTCTTTCAGGTCAGCNTATCTTTCCTCACTAGGAGCTAAAAACTCTTTCTCTGATCCCCAGTATATATCTTTTTCTGGATGCCATATATCTTCCCTTCCATAAGAAAAACCAAACATCTTTAGACCCATACTCTCGTAGGCAATATTTCCAGCAAGAATGAATAGGTCGGCCCAACTTATTGAGTTACCATACTTCCTTTTAATAGGCCATAAAAGTCTTCTAGCCTTGTCAAGGTTTGTGTTATCAGGCCATGAGTTAAGTGGGGCAAATCGTAAATTCCCAGTACCTGCTCCTCCTCTGCCATCAGAAATTCTATATGACCCGGCAGCGTGCCATGCCATTCTTATCATTAACCCACCGTAATGACCCCAGTCCGCAGGCCACCAGTCTTGAGGTGTTACCATAAGTTCATGCATATCCTTCTCGAGAGAAGAAAAGTTTAAGTTTTTTAATTCTTTCTTGTAGCTATAGTTACTACCAAAAGGATCAGTTTTTTTATCATGTTGATGTAACATATCTAGGTTAAGAGATTTCGGCCACCACTTGGTAACTGACGTTTCCTGAGTTGTACTACCTCCATGCATAACAGGACATTTCCCGCTTCCAAAGTTTTTCATTTACGTAATTTTAAAAGTTCACAATAAGTGAACAAATGTAAGAAATATCACATGGAAATTAGAAAAGAAAATGATCAATTTTTTGATTAAAAGGATTTTATAATTAGTTGGATTGTATTTGAAATTCAATTAGGTTTATAAAAAATCAATTATGGAAAAAATCAATAAAATTTTAATATTTACTATCATTCTGTTTGTAACAATTTCTTGTGGTGAAGAGGAAGCCGATCATGTAGATCCCGAACCAGAATACACTGTTTGGAATGGAAACATAATAACTTTTGAGAAAGCAGATGGTGCAGACCCAACCTCTGTAGCAAATCAAGATAGAATAACTGATCAAGTCTGGATAACAAGAGGAAATTCTGGTGGTCAAATCTATAACATAGCGAAAGAAACTATTTACGATAAAGATACAAGTCCACTTGGCACAAAATGGGCTATAGGAACTCTACAAGAAATTGATCAGTTATCATTTGATGACTTTAGGACAGCTGTTGGTTCACCAAAAGACGTGGTTGGAAAAAACTTAGTTTTATACCTTACAGAAGATAAAATATATTTAAGTGTCAAATTCACTTCCTGGTCTTCAAAAAATAATGGAGGGTTTGCTTACGAGAGAAACAGTACACCCTAAGAGTTTAACTAAATACTTCAAATTGTAAAAGATTTCATCTATATATTAATAGATATACCAATATTGATATAATTTGATTTGTTGTTAATACCTCTTGAAAAAGATAAATCAGCTTGCAAGTTATCTGTCAAAGAATAAATAACTCCTGCATCCCAGTGAGATTTTGATATCCCTGAAATTTCTTCACCAAAAACTTCAATAAATATCCCTAATTTCTGAATGCTTTTAGAAAATGCCAATGTGTAAATAAAATTATTTATTTGGTTATTAAACCCTATATTATATCCTAAGTTATACCCAATCTGAAAAGATTCTGTCAGGTCATGGGAAATTAAAATTCTATTCAAAGATATGGGGTCTTTGTTTGAAAACTCCCTTTTATTTGGTAGAGATAAATGAGATAGAAATGAGACTTTAGTTGATGAATTAATACCATTAAAAATATTGAATTTCAATCCTAACTCTAGGTTACCAAAAGCTGTTCTTTTCTCATTATTAACTAGTCCAGTTATCATATTGGAGTTTATTCTTAACTCAATTTTATTTAATACTCCATACCTTAAAAGTGTATTCAAATAATTATCAGAATCAGTTATTAAGTATCCTGACTCAATTTGAAATTTATTCTTCAAAAGTACATGTGTCCCTTCAGTTTGGTCAGGTCTATCAGTGGAAATTATTTGTGCAACTGATATGGAAGTAATAAAAACTAGTATTAATGCAAACGAAAAAAAGAATTTTGAAATATATGATTTCATATTGAAGTATTTATACCACTAATCTTTTTATTTACAAGAAATAGTGGAGCCAGAGGGAGTCGAACCCTCGACCTCTTGACTGCCAGTCAAGCGACTTTAAGTTATACTCTACTGTAAATCAGTGATTTATACAGTTTAAAATTTAATAACTATCAAATTACTGTCAAATGAATGTATCATACCCATCCATCTCCAAGGATAAATGTAATAACTATTATGTTACCTTTTATCTTAATGGAAAAAGAATCAGACTCTACTCTTCAAAAAAAATTGGAGGTAATAATCATCCAAATAAATTCAAGGGAGAAGAACAATTAAAAATGGCATATGTCTTAGCCGCAGAGATATATAGTCACTTTAAGAGTGGTGGAATATCTCATAAGAAGGATACCATAAATTTACTTACTCATAAAGA
>NYXF01000046.1 GCA_002685455.1 Porticoccus sp.
TTCTCAATTAATAATTCAAATTTTTTTAAAACCCTATTATATCTACTTGTTTGATTTTTCTGATCCAAGATATTTGCTAAAATATACATTTCTTGAAAAAGTGACTTACTCCAATTTTTGAAGGATCTCATTTCGTTCATGTCATGAAGCATAAGGTNTGGTTTCCTGCCCTCATTAACCATTATTTTTTGATTATCTAGTACCCGTTTGTACTCATCTTTGTTAGTGGGCGAGCTTTCTGACAATAGGCATGTCAGCAAAAAAATATCCATAAAGTCTATCTGATCATGATCAATTCCCAGTGGCAGAAAAGGGTTAAGATCAATGCAGCGCACCTCAATATATTCCACCCCTTTTTCAGATAGAGCGATGATTGGCGCTTGCCCGGTTTTAGTAGATCTTTTAGGTCGAACAGGGCTATAAAATTCGTTTTCAATTTGCAATATATTCGNACTAAGTTGTTTATAATTTTTTTTGGAATCTTTCAACCCGATAAACTCATAATCTTCAAATGGTTGAAATAGCTGATTTTTTAGGGTCTTGATATAGCTATCCAAGCTATTATAGCAAACAATTAGATCTTCTTGTTTTTTACTTTGATAGCCTAAATCACTCATCCTTAGGGATGTAGCATAAGGTAGATATAGACTGTGCCCGCCATCATCGAACTCTATAAGGCTATGCTTCCTGTCTTTTGCAAAACTTCTACAAACTGCAGGAGAAGAGCCAAACAAGTATAAAAGCAACCAGTAGTATCGTCTAAAATTTCTAATTAATGAAAAATAATTTTCTGTCTTGAAATCTTTGAGGGATAAATTAGACTTTTCGGCCTTTCTAAAAATTTCCATAAGACCGCTTGATACAGAAAAGTTATAATGGATGCCCGCTACAGTTTGCATTAACTCTCCGTATCGATGGCCTAGCCCCACCCTATATACATGCTTCATTTTTCCAATATTCGAGGATCCATAGACTCCGATAGGAATACCGCTATTTCCATTTAGTTGACATGGCATACTACTTGTCCAAAGTACTTCATCAGAGATATTTTTATATGTAAAACAGTGGATATCTTTGAGGATCTCGATAACTTCTTTTGCATCAGTTGATGGGGGCGTTATGAACTCGAGAAGAGCTTCTGAAAAATCAGTTGTTATTTGTGGATGGGTTAGAGCAGCACCTAGGGCTTTTGGGTGACAATTCTGGGATATACCCCCTGATGTAGTCACCCGCAAACTCTCTTTCTCAATACCCTTAGTGACATACAAAAGATTTTTCGAAATATCTTCTTTGGTAAGTAAATTCAAACGATTTTTTAGTAGAGACAAAACTTCTTCCTTGCAAAGAGTAATTGAAAATTTATGAACTCGCGCAATATAACACAAGTGCCTAGATAAGTAGTTCTTGGGATGACAAATACATTATATTAATATATTTTTTTTACCCTTGAAGAGNGGGAAAGAGAAGAAAAAATTTTTTTTGAAAAATAAAAAAAACTTTATAAAAAATAAACATTAAAATTAATGACTTAGATTCTAACTATATACTAAATGATTATCATTATCATTTAATAGCTTCTATATCAATACTTTTACATTCAAATTTGTTGGACACATTTAATTTCTCATGGTTTAATTTGTGTCCGATTAATATTCTGCTTGACCCTAGTACACGCAGTACTAGTGTTAAATAGCAGGATTTTTGTGTCGGTTTGATTTATAACTTTATGAAAATTATAAGATTTTTTCATTTAGTGTAAATACAAAAAAGTGGTATCTGAGGGTATTTTTTGTATTTCTAGCGTGATTTAAGTATTTGTAAAAATCGATAGAGATCGATACGAGGCGCAGAAAAAAATATTTAAAACAAAAAATATGAAGTTAGAAACTCATAAAAATAGAGGATATAAACTTGAACGATTTAAATAACCCCGTCGAGGTCCTAGGGATCGATGCAGGCGGAACTATGACAGATACGTTCTTTGTGCGAAAAGACGGCACTTTTGTTGTCGGTAAAGCACAAAGTGACGCAGACGAAGCTCAAGCAGTACTTACATCCAGTATTGATGCACTAGCAAACTGGGGACGTACAGTTGAAGATACATACCCAGAAATGGTTACTTGTGTATTTTCAGGTACTGCAATGCTTAACCGTGTAGTAGGACGTAAAGGACTACGTACGGGATTAATAACTAGTAAAGGATTCGAAGATTTTCATAGAATGGGTAGAGCCATTCAATGTTACTTAGGATATGCCTTCGAAGATCGTCTGCATTTGAATAGCCATAAATATGATGAATCATTAGTACATATTCATGATACTCGTGGTGTAACCGAACGAATTGACTGTAAAGGTGCTGTTGTTATACCTGTAAGGGTAGCAGAAGCAACACAAGCAGCCAAAGAGCTTGTAGAACAGGGAGTAAAAGCAATTGCAATTAGTTTGCTCAGCTCTTACCTAAATCCTGATCACGAGCATGCTGTACGTGATGCTGTTGAAAAGGTAGTTAAAGATAGTGGAAAAGAAATTCCAGTTTTCGCTTCTGTTGATTACTATCCAGCACGTAAAGAAAGTCACCGTACTAATACTACTATTTTAGAAGCTTATGCTGCTGAGCCTTCAAGAAAAATTCTTGGTACACTCAGTGACACTATGCAATCCCAAGGTGCTAAATTTGATGTACGAGTTATGGCTACCCATGGTGGTACTATCAGCTGGAAAGCAAAAGAACTTGCTCGTTCATTAGTATCAGGTCCGATTGGTGGTGTTATCGGTGCTAAATATTTAGGTGAACAGTTAGCCTACGATAATATAGCATGTTCAGATATTGGTGGTACCAGTTTTGATATGGCACTAATTACCGGTGGTAACTATTCTATCCATAAAGATAGTGAAATGGCTCGCCTAGTATTATCTTTACCAATGGTTGCGATGGATAGTGTTGGTGCAGGTGCAGGTAGCTTCGTACGTATCGACCCTTACTCGAACTCCTTGAAATTGGGTCCTGACAGTGCTGGTTACCGAGTAGGCACTTGTTGGCCAGAAGGTGGCCTTGATACGGTATCAGTAACTGACTGCCATATTATTCTTGGCTACTTAAATCCTGATAACTTCTTAGGTGGAGCTTTGCAATTAGATGTAGAACGTGGTAGAAAATGTGTACAAGAGCAGATTGCTACTCCTATGGGCTTATCTTTAGAAGATGCAGCAGCTGGTGTAATCGAACTTCTAGATTTATCACTTCGCCAACATTTACGAGCTATGATTTCTGGTAAGGGATATAGTCCTCGAGATTTCGTTTGTTTCTCATATGGTGGCGCAGGCCCAGTTCATGCTTACGGCTACACTAAAGGCTTAGGTTTCAAAGAAACTATTGTGCCTGCTTGGGCTGCTGGATTCTCAGCATTTGGTTGTGCATCAGCTGACTTTGAATATCGTTATGATATGAGTGTAAACGTTGGTATAACTGAAGAATCTACNGATCAAGATTTAGAAGATTCTGTAAATCAACTTCAANCAGCGTGGGATACTTTGAAAGTGAAGGTATTAGAAGAATTTGAAATTAATGGATTCTCTGAGAAAGATATCACTTTTACTCCAGGATATAGCATGCAATACCTAGGTCAGTTAAATGATCTTGAAATTGATTCACCATTACCGTCATTAAAAGGCAAGAAAGATTGGCCAGCACTGGTAGCAGCATTTGATGCAGAGTATGCTCGAGTATATGCTGATGCTGCTCGTTCGCCTGAACTTGGCTTTGGTATCACTGGTGCAATTCTTAGAGGCTCTGTGGAAACAAGTAAACCTGCTATTCCAAATGAGAAAGAACAAGGTGAAACTCCAGCAGCTGGATCTAAAACTGGCACACGTAAGTTTTATGATCAACGCAAATGGGTTGAAGCTGGTGTCTATCACATGGAAAGCCTAATGCCTGGTAATAGGGTTGATGGTCCAGCAGTTATTGAGTCTGATGCGACTACTTTTGTAGTTCCAAAAGGTTTCGCAACTTTCTTAGATAAGCATCGTCTCTTCCACTTAATTGAGACTGAAGATTTAACAGTCGCATTTAATTATGTTGACGCTTAGTCAATAAATTAACAGGAGAATTTAAATGACTATATTAGAAACCCTCAAAGGGGCAGAATTAGGGAAATTATTGAAAAATGGTTTATCCCTAGATGAAAACCGAAATGGTATCTTGGCGCGTGCGTCAGAAACCGGACACTATGACGGTATCAAAACATTAACNCTTAAAGANANNGATCCAATCAAATACGAGCGNATTTTTTCTAAAGTTCGTGCAGGTTTGGTTAACTCTCGTGAAGTTGCCAAGAAAATTGCAGCGTCACCAATCGTTGAGCAAGAAGGCGAATTATGCTTTACGCTTTATAACGTAGCTGGTGACTGTATTGCTACTTCTACAGGTATTATTATCCACGTTGGTACCATGGGTGCTGCGATCAAATATATGATCCAAAACAACTGGGAAATTAACCCTGGAATTAATGAAGGTGACATGTTCACTAACAACGATTGCCAAACTGGTAACGTACACCCTTGCGATATTGCAACTATTATCCCTGTGTTCTTTGAAGGATATTTAGTTGCATGGGTTGGTGGTGTAACTCACGTAATTGATACTGGTGCTGTAGGACCAGGTTCTATGTCTAACGGTCAAATCCAACGTTTCGGTGACGGCTTACAAATTACTTGTCGTAAGACAGGTGTAAACGATACTCCACTACGTGACTGGTTACATGAAAGTCAACGTAACGTGCGTACAGTTAAATACTGGATTCTTGATGAGAAAACTCGTATTGCTGGTACTTCAATGATTCGTGAAATGGTTCAAGAAACTATTGCTGACGAAGGTGTTGATGCATGGGATGTATTTGCAATGGAAGTAATTGAAGACGGTCGCCGTGGACTCACTAGCCGAATTAAAGCTATGTGTATTCCAGGTATAGTAAAAACTGTAGCATTTGTTGATGTACCTTATACGCATCCAGATGTAGCAGTACCTTCACCGTTTGCAAAACTAGATTCAATTATGCATGCACCTTGTGCTATTACCGTTAAATCAGATGCTAGCTGGCGTTTAGACTTTGAAGGTTGTAGTCGCTGGGGCTGGCATACATATAATGCAAACCCCACTGCGTTCACATCAGGTATCTGGGTGATGATGACTCAAAGCCTTGTACCTACTGAGCGTGTTAATGATGGTTGTCGTTATGCAACTCAATTCCGTCTACCTAAAGGTACCTGGACTAACCCAGATGACCGTCGTACAGCTCACGCTGATGCATGGCATTTCTTGGTTTCTTCATGGAGTTCTTTATGGAGAGGAATTAGCCGCACGTACTTTGGTCGTGGTTATCTAGAAGAAGTTAATTCTGGTAACTCTAACCCTTGTAACTGGTTACAAGGTGGCGGTATCAACCAAGACGGAGAAATCCATGCTGTAAACAGTTTTGAAACAGCAGCTTGTGGTACTGGTGCATGTGCGATGAAAGACGGCCTTAACAACGCAGCTGCGATTTGGAATCCTGAAGGCGATATGGGTGACATTGAGATCTGGGAACTTGCAGAACCTCTTTTATACCTAGGTCGTACTCAAAAAACCAACTCAGGTGGTTACGGTAAATGGCGNGGTGGTNNCGGNTTTGAAACNTTACGTATGGTTCATGGTTCATGTGACTGGACTATGTTCTTCATGGGTAATGGTTANATGAACAGTGATTGGGGCTTGATGGGTGGTTACCCTTCAGCAACTGGTTACCGTTTCGAAGCTCATAACACTGGACTTGTTGGTCCTGGTGGAAGGATTGAAGCTGGAAAGGAAATTCCTTTAGGTGAAGATTTGAATCCAGACGATCGTGTGTGGGAAAATCTCCTTGGACCTGACGCTGAAGTTAAACGTGATAAGCAATGTATCACTACAGAAGCCATGTTTGATAATGGTGATCTGTACTTGAACTACCTNCGCGGTGGNCCAGGATTTGGTGATCCNTTNGATCGTTTNCACANTGGCAAGCAGAGTATCGAAGAAGATCTTAACGAAAACTACGTTCTTCCTGAATATGCTAAGAAAATTTACGGTGTTGTTTATACTGTAGATGATGAAGGGACTTATCATGTAGATTCAGCTAAGACAACTGCGGCTCAAGATCAAATCAGAAAAGATCGCATGAAGCGCAGCGTTCCTGTCAAAGAGTGGATGAAAACTGAACGTCAAAATATACTTGACAATAAAGCTTCTCCACAAGTTAAGCAGATGTATGCTTCAAGTTTTGCTCTGTCAGAGCCATTCCTAAATGAATTTAAAACATTCTGGGATCTGCCTGCAGATTATAACTTGCTAGAGTCTTCATTGGGTATCCCAACGTACGGCTCTAATAAAACTATGGACATCAGTGAGATGCCGGACTGTAAGCCCGTCATTATGACTGAGGAATGATCGTTAACTAAGATGTTGAGACAGTGCATCGACTCAGATGCACTTGATCAATTATCAATTAGACAAAAGAAGGTATAAATATGTCTACATATACAAAACAAGAAGTTCAGCAGCTGGTCGACGGCACTTTAGCCTGGGATACAGTGCACCAAATGATTTCCATGCCTAAAGATGCAGATCGTTACAAGCTTTACATGGAAGTAATTCAAGAAAAATTGGACTATAAGCATAAAGTTATTATGGCATTAGGCCCACATCTAAACCTAGCTATCAGAGATAGTGATGGAGAGATCCACGCGTTTTGTGATTGCGGTCAAGATCTTGGTCATTACAAAAGTAACTGGAAGCTTAATGCGAATATTTATGTTCGTGATACAGCTGAAAAAATGGATCAAGTATATCCACGATTGATGGCGCCAGATACAAGTTGGCAAGTATATCGTGAGTACATTTGTCCTAACTGTGGAACGATGCTTGATATCGAGGCACCAACACCTTGGTACATGTGTATGCATGATGTTCAGCCTGACTTGAAAACTTTTTTTGAGTGGGTTGGCATTCCAGCACCTGCAAAGATATAAGTTTTTCATAGTAAACAATAAGTCCCAGCCAACGGCTGGGACTTACTTTTTTTTGGACTAAAATTTCTCAATTAGATCAATTCAAAGCATAAACATATTCGTTTGTTTTTTTTAACAATAACTTTGTATCGCATATGAGTCTTTACTTTGAATGATAAATTGAAACAAAAGCATATTGTAATAAATTAAGGAAATAAGAAATGTCAAAAGAACCGTCATCAAAAAAGGTATCATCTAATGAGGCACCAGCACCTCATTTCTCTATGCAAAAGATCTATCTAAAAAAAAGTAATTTTGAATCTCCAAATTCGGCTAGTGTGTTTGGTACAGATTGGAAACCAGAAACTAAAATGGATTTAAATCTCAGCCACTCATCAGTTGATGACGATGGACGTTATGAGGCGGTAATAAGTGTTAAGGTTACAGCAACAAATGAGAATATTGTGGCATTTAGCATTGAAGTTGACCAAGCAGCATTATTCTTAATTGATGGCTTTCCAGACGATCGTCTAGATGAGGCTTTGAACTCCGCTTGCCCATTAATAATGTTCCCTTATCTGCGAGAAACTCTTGATAATGTACTACTAAAAGCTGGATATCCACCATTAATGCTTGCTCCAATCAATTTTGACGCCATGTATAAAGAAAAGAAGGCAGCAAAGCAAGCTGAAGAAAAAGTGAAAAACGAAGCAAAGCATTAATTCGTTAACCCAAGAATTATGCATATATAAGATTAATTTAGTTGTTATCAATTTGTGTTAAATAAAATATGATGATCGCTATAATTGACTAATTATTTTGTTTCGAAAAATTTTTATCCCGAGAGATATCTAGATTCGTAGTCTTTAATGCCTTTAGTTTTGTCAGGTAGATCTCTACTTCTAAGCTTATCAACAAAAACATTTTATGATATTGCTTTTATTTCTTATATTTTAAAATTGATTGAATTTTTCAAAATTAACAATAACCTATCTAGATGTGATACTGAAAACTTTTTAAGCTACAAATCCACAAATATAAAATATTAATATGATTGTGCGGTATTGACTGTCAAAAATAAAAGATATGTTATATCATTAACTACTATTACATTTATTTTTATAGAAGAAGAATGAAACCTTTAAATTCTCAAATAACATCTCAATTTGATTCTTTATATGAATCAGGTAAAAAAGTTCGGCATGTTTCTCAAGGTAGCGATCCAAAGATCCTTGCTAATATTTATCGTGAAGACACTAATATTGTTATATGGAAACGTAGTTTACCAGAAACACTAATCAAATCTGTAGACGCCTTCGCATTATCGAATCCAAACTTTCGCACTAGTATGACTCTCTCTCCAGGAACTGCACTTTCGCGTGTCAGTGAATCCATAGGTGACCCCGGCCAACTTGAGCTAAGTAAAAATATTGCCGAATTAGTAGATATATTTTGTCACCTGTTTGAGCTTAAGCAGGCAGGGTTGCGTCTTGTAGTGCTTGACCGTGCCATGTGTACTAGATTTCATGTTGACAAAATACCTTGCCGTTTGATTACAACTTTTCAGGGTATTGCAACTGAGTGGCTACCACAAGAAGCGGTTGACCGTAAAAAATTGGGTGCGGGAAGTAAAGGAAAACCAGATAGCCACTCTGGAATATATAAAGATCACCAAGATATTCGGCGCTTATCGAGTGGTGATGTTGCATTGCTAAAGGGCGAACTTTGGCAAGATAATAAAGATGGAGGATTAGTACATCGTTCGCCTGATGTACCAGCAGATAAACGACGTTTGATGCTGACACTTGATTTCAGTAGTTGAATAAATCGCCCTAGATACCTAAAATACTAATTAAATCATTATTGCTCATTATTTCAAATAAATATTTAGGTAATTTATATTAATCACGTAGATACAATTATTAAGCACGCTGATAAGCGCTGCAAAGAGCATGGTGCTCGCTTGACAGTTAAACGCAAACAGCTTTTGACTAGTCTTGTTATGTCCAATAAAGCTTTGTCTGCTTACGAGTTAGCTGATGTTTATAAAAAAAACTTCGGTCATAATATGCCAGCCATGTCTATATATCGTATTTTAGAATTTTTGGAAAATGAAAATTTAGTACATAAACTCAGTCTGGTTAATAAGTATGTTGCCTGCACGCATATCAGTTATTCTCATACTCGTTGTATCCCTCAATTTTTAATTTGTAGAAACTGTAGCAAAGTAAAAGAAATAGATATCAAATCTAAAATCATCAACGAGCTTAGTGAAAATATTAATGCGTCTGGATTTAACCTTTTAAACCGTCAGCTAGAGATGGATTGTGTGTGCGAGGCCTGTATTTAACACTCTGCATAAAAAATTTACACAAAGTCAAACTTGAGTCTACTTAAAATATTACATAGTTTATTTAGAAAAAAAATTCTTTCGAGTTTGACCATTTGAGTATTTTTTTTGATATAATATATCAATTAAAATTTATAATAAATTTTTGGGTATACGAACTATTTACCTAATAAACAAGAGGTTTTTTTATCGTGATTTGTCAAAATTCTGCAGTATCGTTTCAATATACACTTACAGATGAAAAAGGAAAAGAAATTGGTTCATCCCCTGAGGATCATCCCCTTGAATACATACATGGTTTAGGAAAAATTATTCCTGGTCTCGAGAGAGCATTGGAAGGCAAAAAGGTTGGCGACGAAGTACTAGTTACAGTTGAGCCAAAAGATGCTTATGGCGAAAAATTTGACCATTTAATTAACGAAGTACCAAGAGCAAATTTTGGTGAAAATGAAAAAGACCTCAAAGTTGGCAGGCGATTTCAGGCCAATACTGATAAAGGAACCGTAACTGTCGATATCATAGCCCTTACTGATGAGACTGTTACGGTGGATGGAAACCATCCTTTAGCTGGAAAAACTTTAACTTTCGATGTGAAAATATTAGAGGTCAGAGAGGCCACCAAAGAAGAAATAGAAAGCTGTTCTGAAGAAGAAGATATTAAAACAAAGCATTGAATATATGCAGAATAGGCTTATTAATTTATATCACCCCATATTGATTGAAAAACACTGATCGCTACAGTTGGAGCAGTTTCTGTTCTTAGAATCCTAGGACCTAGGGATATCTGGTCAAATTTGTAGTTTTTAGCAATTTCAACTTCGCTAATAGAAAATCCACCCTCTGGACCAATTAACAGTGATATATCGACGATGCTTTTATCATTCTTAAGAGTTGATATTTGTTTTTTCCCTTTTGGATCAAGCATCATTTTTTTTTGCGCAGAAACGCTTTGAATCCAATCTTTAATTTTTTTTGGAGAATTAATAATTGGTATTTTTGTTCGATGGGACTGCTCGCAAGCACTTATGCAAACTTTTTGCCAGTGCGTCAATCTATTTTGTAGTTTATCGTTTTCTAGTTTAACCCCAACCCTTTCAGTAAAGAGTGGCGTTATTTCAGTTACCCCAACCTCAGTGGATTTTTGTATAACTGTGTCCATTCTATCACCACGCGAAATCCCTATCCCGAGATGGATTTTTAATGGCGATTCATTCGTCGTCTTAACATGCTCACCAACTAGTAGAGTTATTTTATTTCTTTTAACTTTTGTGATTGTTGATTTAAATTCTCCGCCTTCACCATTGAAGATTGTTACGAATTTCCCGGGGTTTAACCTTAAAACTGTCCCTATATGTTTGGCGGCGAAATCATCAAGTATAATTTCTGCACCAGACGAAAGTGATTGTTTTGTATGAACCCTGATGTCACGCATTAGCTAATGAAAAACCTAATCTTGCACATAGCGTAAGGCTAACATTTGCTTGATTCATGGTATAGAAATGTAATCCAGGTGCGTCATTTTTAAGAAGCTCCTCACAAAGATGTGTAACTACGTCTAGCCCAAAATCCTGAAGGCTTTCAAGGTCATCACCGTACTGATGTAGTCTTTTTTGAATCCATCGCGGAATATCAGCACCACAATTTTCTGAGAAACGCACAAGATTATAGTAGTTAGTTATCGGCATAATGCCAGGAATTATAGGAGCATCTATCCCAAATTTTCTGCATTGCTCTACAAAATATATATAACTGTTAGAATTATAGAAATATTGTGTAATACCCCTGCTCGCTCCTGCGTCAAACTTCCGCTTTAACCAATAAATATCCTTTTCATAACTCACAGATTCCGGATGAATCTCTGGATAAGCAGCAACTAATATTTCAAAATTATCTGAAAAATGTTCTCTTATTAAACTGACTAACTCATTCGCGTGTACTAACTGCTGGGTTCCTCCGACTCCTGAGGGAAGATCACCACGGAGTGCAACTATTTTTTTTATGCCAGCATTCTTATATTCGTTTAGTAGATCAAATAGTGATGGTTTGTCATTAGCACAAATAGATAAGTGAGGAACTGCATTTGAGCTCTTATTCTGGATATCTATTACAATATCTTTTGTAGAGGATTTGGTCGAGCCACCAGCACCATAAGTTACTGAAAAGAATTCTGGATTGAGCTTGTTAAGTTTCTCATGAGCTTCTGCAAGTTTTATTTTTCCTTCTTTTGTTTTAGGCGGAAAAAATTCGAAACTTAAATGATGATTATCCATTATATTTAGTTACCCATTTACACTAATTACTATTGTGGTTTTAATTAATACCTGTAGGTATCGTCTTTAAAGGGGCCATCAACTTCCACATTAATATATTTAGCCTGAGTGGCCTTTAGGCGGGTTAACTGTCCGCTGAATCCTTTGACCATTTCAGCTGCTACCTCTTCGTCTAGTTTTTTTGGCAGCACCCTAACAGTCAGCATTTTTTCTTTAGTTGCAACATCTCTGGTAGCGAAAGCTTCCGTATAAAGAAGTATTTGAGCCAACACTTGATTTGCAAATGAACCATCCATAATTCTACTTGGATGCCCTGTAGCGTTTCCAAGATTAGCTAACCTTCCTTCTGAAAGAAGTAAAAGATAGTCATCCTTGGACGAACTACGAAAGACTTGATGTACTTGAGGTTTTATTTCTTCCCACTTCCAGTTTTTGCGCATATACGCGGTATCAATCTCGTTATCAAAATGCCCGATATTGCAAACTACACAGCCAGCCTTAAGATCAATCAAAATATCTGAATCACAGACGTTGTAGTTGCCTGTTGTTGTAACTAAAAGATCTGTTGTAAGAAGCAAATCAATATTAGTTCCTTTAGAGGGGTCCCCTTCAATATATGTGGAAACTACTTCAAAACCATCCATACAGGCCTGCATGGCACAAATAGGATCAATTTCGGTTATTTTCACTATCATTCCTTCTTGGCGAAGGGATTGAGCGGCACCTTTACCTACATCGCCGTAACCAATCACAATAGCTTTTTTCCCTGACAGTAAATGATCAGTTGCTCGTTTTATAGCATCGTTGAGACTATGGCGACACCCATACTTATTATCATTTTTTGATTTGGTAACAGAATCATTAACATTAATTGCAGGTATCTTTAACTCACCATTGGCCAACATTTCTTGTAAACGCAAAACTCCTGTTGTTGTTTCTTCAGTAACACCATGAATACTTTTAAGCACTTCCGGGTATTTCTCGTGAAGCAATCCAGTCAAATCACCTCCGTCATCAAGCACCATATTTGCATTCCAGGGTTTACCATTTCTGTGGACTTGCTGTTCAAGACACCACTTATATTCTTCTTCAGTTTCACCTTTCCAGGCATAAACAGGAGTACCATTTGCTGCGATAGCAGCAGCTGCATGATCTTGAGTAGAAAAGATATTACAAGATGTCCACCGGACTTGTGCTCCCAAGGCTTCGAGTGTCTGTATAAGAACCGCAGTCTGGATTGTCATATGAATACATCCGAGAATTCTCGCTCCCTTGAGGGGTTCTTCAGAAAGATATTTTTTTCTTAACGCCATCAGTGCGGGCATTTCTGTTTCTGCCACTGCTATTTCTTTTCGACCAAAATCTGCTAAATTTATATCTGCTACTTTATAATCATTATTTGTAACCATTTTGTTCATCATTAATCCTCTTTTCTAAAATTTCTAATCTACATGATTGTAATGTCTTACAAAAAACTCTTTAATTCATCAACCTTATCAGTTTTTTCCCAACTAAAATCAGCCCTTTCTCTACCAAAGTGCCCATATGCAGACGTCTCCTGGTAGATAGGACGGCTTAGGTTGAGCATATCGATAATTCCTTGCGGTCGAAGATCAAAGTTATCTTGTATTAATTGGACAATCTCGTTATCAGCTAATTTACCTGTATTGAAGGTATTGATACTTATAGATGTTGGATTCGAAACCCCAATCGCATAGGATATTTGTATTTCACAACGATCTGCAATACCTGAAGCAACGAGATTTTTCGCTACATATCGTCCAGCGTAAGCTGCTGATCGATCGACTTTAGAGGGATCCTTACCGGAAAATGCTCCGCCACCATGACGAGCCATCCCACCATAAGTATCTACAATAATTTTTCGTCCAGTCAAACCACAGTCACCCATAGGACCACCAATAACAAATTGACCTGTAGGATTTATATGGTATTTAGTTTTTTCATGAAGCCATTCTTCTGGAACTACTGGCTTGATAATCTCTTCGAGTACAGCATTATAAATATCATTCTGAGGGACATCAGGGTCATGCTGAGTTGATAAGACAATAGCGTCAATTGCAACAGGTAGACCATTTAAGTATCGAAGCGTTACTTGACTTTTGGCATCAGGTCGGAGCCATGGAAGAGCTCCGTTTTTACGCAACATTGACTGTCTCTCGACTAGACGATGAGCATAATGAATTGGTGCTGGCATAAGCACTTTAGTTTCGTTGGTCGCATAACCAAACATTAATCCTTGATCCCCAGCTCCGAGGTCTTTGTCTAGACTTTCATCTACACCCTTGGCAATATCGTTAGATTGTTTACCAATAGCGTTTAAAACAGCACACGAAGCACCATCAAAACCTAAATCAGAATTTGTATATCCTATGTTTAAAATTACGTCTCTTACAATTTCTTCAAGATCAATATA
>NYXF01000033.1 GCA_002685455.1 Porticoccus sp.
AACCAAAAGCTGCAACTAAACCAAAAGCTGCAACTAAACCAAAAGCTGCAACTAAACCAAAAGCTGCAACTAAACCAAAAGTTATTGCTAAAGAAAAAAAATAGGAGAACACTATGGCTCATAAAAAAGCTGGTGGTAGTACCCGAAATGGACGTGATTCCCAGAGTAAGAGACTTGGCGTCAAGTGTTTTGGCGGAGAAAAGGTTGCCGCTGGCAGTATTATTGTTAGGCAGAGAGGTACGAAATTTTATGCAGGTGTCAATGCAGGTACTGGTCGGGATCACACCATTTTTGCAACTAGTACTGGTGAGGTAAGATTTTCAACTAAAGGTCCAAAGAATCGCAAATATGTTGATATCATTTCAGCGTAATATTATCTGATGTCCCCTCAAAAATTGTTTTTCTGATTAATAATTATTTTAATAGCATTAGTATCATTTCAGTGATCTAATTTTAACCCTGCGAGAGCGGGGTTTTTACTTTTTGAAAAAATATAATGGTGATTGGGTATTATGAAGTTTGTTGATGAGACAGCTATTTACGTTCAGGCAGGCAATGGCGGTAATGGTTGCCTTAGTTTTCGTCGTGAAAAATATATCGAAAGAGGTGGTCCTGACGGAGGCGATGGTGGCGATGGTGGCAATGTTCTTTTGCAAGGCGATAGTGATCTAAACACTTTATTAGATTTTCGGTTTCAGCATAGCTTCAGGGCTGATAGTGGCGAAGCAGGTAAACCAAAAAATTGTACTGGAAAGGGTGGAGAAGATCTTATTCTTAAAGTTCCGCTAGGAACAACGATTATTGACGAAGATACACAAGAAATATTGGGCGATATAATTAGTGACGGTGAAAACTTGTTGGTTGCTAAAGCTGGATATCACGGCCTAGGAAATACTCGATATAAATCAAGTACTAATCGTGCACCTAGACAGACCTCACTAGGTACAGAGGGAGAATATCGTCACTTAAGACTTGAACTTAAAATTTTAGCTGACGTCGGTTTACTTGGCTGCCCAAACGCAGGTAAATCTACTTTTATCAGATCTGTTTCTGCAGCTCGACCAAAAGTGGCAGACTATCCATTTACTACTTTAGTTCCCAATTTGGGGGTAGTGAGTCCAGAGAGATATCGAAGTTTTGTAATTGCTGATGTACCAGGTTTAGTTCGAGGTGCTGCACAAGGAGCAGGTCTTGGCACCCGTTTTTTAAAACATTTAACTAGGACGCGCATTTTACTCCATTTAGTCGATATTCTCCCAGCCGATGGCTCCTGCCCTATTGACAACTTTAAAGTTATTGAGAATGAACTAGATTTGTTTAGCCATACACTTTATTGTCGTGATCGTTGGCTGGTGTTTAACAAAATAGACCTATTGCCTGAAAAAGAAATGGAAAATAGATGCAAAGAGATAGTAAAGAAAATAGAGTGGATTGGCCCTGTATATTTTATATCTGGTATAAGCTCTATTGGAACGGAAAATCTATGTCTTGATATGATGAATTATCTCGATAAAATCCGGACCGCTGAGCAAGATGAACCCGATACAGCAGCTGTTGAAGTAGAGATTCAAAAAAAAATGTAAGTTGAAATTTGAGATACAATAGAGCTATTAAAAAATAACGTTTTCTAATGATGAGATTGAGATTAAATAAAGGGATAAAATAAAAAAATTTGGCAAATTCAAGATTTTTTTGAATAAATAAATAAGAATTTATAATAAATGAAAAATTGTGATTGTTTGGTGATTTAAAGTGAGTAACAGAGATTGTATAAAAAATTCAAAACGTTGGGTCATAAAAATCGGTAGTGCTTTATTAACAGCGGATGGCAATGGACTTGATATAAAAGCTATCGCTTTGTGGGTAAAACAAATAGTTCAACAGCTAGATGATGGAGTAGAAATTATTATTGTTTCTTCTGGAGCTGTTGCAGAGGGCATGTCTCGTCTTAATTTATCTGACAGACCAACTTCTGTCAGTGGCCTTCAAGTTGCTGCCGCTGTTGGACAAACAGGCCTTGTTGAAGCTTATGAGTCGCAATTTCGAAAACATGGTCGGAATACTGCTCAAATTTTATTAGATCACGATGACATATCAAATCGCGAACGTTACCTTAATGTTAGAAATACTCTCCAAGAGCTTATTAAGCTCGGTATTGTGCCTGTTATAAACGAAAATGATACTGTTGCTACTGAGCAAATACGCTTTGGGGACAATGATACTTTGGCCGCTCTAGTCGCTAATTTAATAGATGCTGATTTATTGGTAATACTTACCGATCAGGAGGGGTTATTTGATTCTGATCCTCAAAAATTACTAGATGCTAAATTAATTTCTAGCGGGAGCTCTGAAGATGAATCTTTATATAAGTTTGCAGGCTCTTCTGGAGTGCTTGGAAGAGGAGGAATGATTACAAAGCTCAAAGCAGCAAAGCTTGCAGCTCGTTCAGGAGCTAATACTGTTATAGCTAGCGGCAGAGTTGATCAAATTTTGACTCGCTTATCAAATGGAGAGGTGTTAGGTACTATTCTAACATCAGATAAAGAACCTATTGCCGCCAGAAAACAATGGTTAGTGGGGAGAGTTAAAGTCTCTGGTTCATTAACTCTTGATTCAGGTGCTTCAAACATGCTCACTAAATATGGAAAAAGTTTGCTCCCCGTCGGTGTTGATAATATTCATGGGTTATTCTATAAAGGTGATCTTGTGAAATGTATAAATGAAGAAGGAATAGAAATTGCTAGGGGACTTATAAATTACAGTTCGGAAGAGTGCAAAAAGATTATGGGCAAAAGTAGCGAAATGATCACACTTGAACTTGGTTACTGTGACACCGAAGAATTAATCCATAGAGACAATTTAGTTTTATATTAGCCAAAAGCTAAATTTTAATTGGTAGAAAGTGCTTTAATTTTCTTATTTAATCGACTTTTATGACGGGCTGCCTTATTTTTGTGAATAATACCTTTATTTGCAATATTATCTAACATTGGAACTACTTCGTTAAATGCAATTTTAGCTACCTCAACTTTGCCAGACTCAATAGCAGCATCAGTTTTCTTCAGATATGTTCTGAGCATAGAGCGTAAGCCACCATTATGTTTGCGATTTTTTTCATTTTGCCGCGCTCTTTTACGTGCTTGAGGGGAATTGGCCACTAAATACTCCTTATCGAATTACATTTAAATTAAAGACTTATCTGCAATGCGCGAGAATATACAATGTTTATCAGTGCTTATCAATATCAATCTCATCGAAATCATTATATAAACGACTAAATGTACCGCCAACTCAAATCTTTTTGAGAGCAAGATAAGATTTTTATTTAGGTATAAAAATAATTCTACTACTATATATGTAATATATAGAATTCTGTAGTGCAATCTTTATTTAATGAGTAGCAAATGGATTATTAGGGATTATTGGTAGTAAATAAGTCATTGGAGTTTATGAATTGAGGGATCAAGATCTTCACCACGAAATAGAGCAGACTGAGCTCAAACAAGGATCAGTAAAGTTGCTTAAGTCAAGTAGCATAGTCTCTTTTATGACTATGTGTTCAAGATTAGCAGGTCTGATACGTGACGTAGTTATAGCAAGATTCATTGGTGCAGATGCTATGGCAGATGCTTTTTTTGTAGCATTTAAAATCCCTAATTTCTTCAGGCGTTTGTTCTCAGAGGGAGCATTTGCTCAAGCGTTTGTACCAGTTTTAGCGGAATATAGAGAGTCTGGTAGTCAGGCTGCAGTTAAAGCTTTTATTGATAAAGTAGCTGGTGCCTTAGGCTCAGTGCTCATTGCATTTACAGTTTTCGTTGTAATAGCATCTCCTATTATTACCGGAATCTTTGCATTTGGATTTTGGTTGGATGATGCAGAAAAGTTTTCTGCTGCTAGTGATATGTTGCGAATAACATTTCCTTATTTACTNTTAATATCACTTACAGGTTTCGCTGGAGCTATTTTGAATAGCTACGAAAGATTCGCAGTCCCTGCTATTACACCGATTTTCTTAAATATTTCCCTGATATTTGCAGCAATTTTTGTTTCACCATGGCTTGATAGGCCAGTTTATGCACTTGCTTGGGGTGTACTGGCTGCAGGTATAATACAACTCTTGTTTCAATTACCTTTCCTTGCCAAAATCCGTATGATCCCATCCCCAGTAGTATCTTGGCGAGATGAAGGGGTTATTAAGATATTGGGCTTGATGGCGCCTGCTATTTTTGGAGTATCAGTTAGCCAAATAAACCTTCTATTAGATACTGTAATAGCCTCCTTTCTTCCTACAGGCAGTATTTCATGGCTTTATTATTCCGATCGCTTAGCCGAGCTACCTCTTGGTGTATTCGGTATTGCTATCGCTACTGTCATACTACCCAATCTTTCTCGACAGTATGTGTCTGATAACCTAGAAAAGTTCAGTGAAACACTAGATTGGGCCATTTGCTTAGTGTTTATTATTGCAATACCTGCCTCACTTGCATTGATAATCTTGGCAGAACCAATTTTGATCACACTTTTTTATTATGGAGAGATAATGACACCTAGAGATATGGCTATGGCCACTTTGAGCTTGCGAGCATACTCCATTGGAGTCGTAGCTTTTATGCTAATAAAAGTCTTTGCACCGGGATACTTTTCACGACAAGATGTTAAAACCCCAGTTCGTATTGGTATTATTGCTCTCATTGTAAATATGGTTCTAAATATCATATTAGTTTTACCACTGCATTTTTATCTAGAAATTGGTCATCTCGGCTTAGCTATAGCGACTACAATAGCCGCCATTTTGAATAGCTATTTACTTTTTAAGGGATTACGCAAGGATGACGTTTATAAGCCAGAAAAAAATTGGCGTGAATTTTTTATAATATTATTTAATGCAAATACTGCGATGTGTTTTTCTCTTTACTTGTTTAAAAGTTATTCAAATAGCTGGATTGACATGGCTTGGTGGGAGAGAACGAGTCATTTGAGCCTAGTTTGTCTGATAGGTGCGATAGTCTATATTTCCACACTTTTTTTGAGCGGTTTTCGGATTTCACATTTAAAAAATAAATAAATATTCCACAGATCATAGAAAAGCTTAACTTTGACCTAATATAATCAGGCAGTAATCTATTTTTAATCTTCTTGGATAGGTATAATTTTTATTTCTTTTTCTGGAAAGATTGCAAGTGACAAAATTTGAGAATAAGTTTATTAGGGGCTTGCATAACTTAAAGCCTGCCAAGACTAGTTGTGTTGCGACTATTGGATCTTTTGATGGCGTCCATCTTGGACATCGAGCAATATTAAAGCAGCTTATCGATAAAGCTACAGAGTTACAGCTCCCGTCAGTTGTGATGATATTTGAGCCACAGCCACAAGAATTTTTTTCAGGTGAACAGGCTCCAGCTAGATTGATGCGTTTACGAGAAAAAGTTGAAGAATTCGTTAANATTGGAATAGACAAGGTTTTTTGTTTGCAGTTTAACAGATCTCTCAGAAGTCTTTCAGCAATAGATTTCATCGAGAAGATCCTGATTTATGGCTTGAAAGTACAATGTCTCGTAGTTGGTGATGATTTCAGATTCGGTCATGATAGAAGTGGAAATTATAAGTTACTACAAAAATTTGGATATAAAAATAATTTTGATGTCATCGATACCTGTACTATGGAGTATAAGAGAGAACGAATTAGTAGCACCAGGATACGTTCAGCCCTTAAGGCATCAAAATTCAATCTTGCAGAAAGATTGTTGGGTGAGCCTTTCAAGATAACTGGTTGTGTTGTCTATGGGCAGAAACTTGGAAGAAAAATCGGAGTGCCTACTGCTAATGTCCAATTAAAAAGGTACAGTGCACCGCTTCAAGGTGTTTTTACTGTAAAGGTTTATATTGATGATCGCTGTTTACCCGGTGTAGCTAATGTTGGAATCAGACCAACAATTGGAGATCTTGTCAGACCAGTTCTTGAGGTTCACTTATTGGGCTTCAACGAGAATATTTATGGAAAAAGAATACATGTGGAGTTTAAATCAAAAATTAGAGGCGAAATTAACTTTTCTTCTATAGAGCAAATGGTTAAAGAGATACATCACGATATTGAATATGCTAAACAATTTTTTTCTGTCTAACTTAAAGAAGATATAAGAAATGATTGATTATAAATTAACCTTAAATTTACCTGCTACTTCGTTTCCAATGAAAGCCAATTTGGTTCAGAGAGAACCATCAACTCTCAAATATTGGGACGAAAATAAGATTTATGATAGATTGCGTGAAAAGCGTAAAGGCCAAAAAAAATTTATCCTACATGATGGTCCTCCGTATGCTAACGGCAGAATACATATCGGACATGCCGTAAATAAAATTCTGAAAGATATAATAATCAAATCTAAAAGCCTAAGCGGCTATGACGCACCTTTTGTTCCGGGTTGGGATTGTCATGGTTTGCCAATCGAACATGAAGTTGAAAAAAAATTAGGCAAAGCAGGACAAAAAGTAGATCATAAAGTTTTTCGTCAAAAATGTAGGGACTACGCAAGACTCCAAGTTGCTGGACAAATGACAGATTTTATTCGGCTGGGAGTTTTTGCAGAATGGAATAATCCTTACCTCACTATGGATAATGAATTTGAAGCTAATATTATTCGTTCACTTGGCAAAGTCATTAAGAACGGACATCTAATCAAAGGATATAAACCAGTATACTGGAGTGTAGTTGGTGCCTCTGCTTTAGCTGAAACAGAGGTTGAGTATCAAGAAAAAGAATCTTTTTCAATCGATGTTGCTTTTTTAGTTGTTGATCAAAAAAATTTTATTAAACAAATAAATAATATTAGCGGTACTGGTGAAATATCTATTGTTATTTGGACCACAACACCCTGGACTATTCCATCGAACCAAGCAGTTTGTTTGAATCCTAACTTAAATTATGTACTTTTAGCTTGCAAACCAGCAGGTGCCACATTTGGTAGATATCTTGTGGCAGAAACACTTGTTGAAGCATTATTAGATCGCTGGCAGGTTGATGACTTTGAGATAGTAGGGTCCACCAAAGGCAACCAACTTGAGCTTATAAGTTTGAGGCATCCATTTTACGATCGAGAGATACCTGTAATACTTGGAGACCACGTCACTACAGAGGCGGGAACGGGCTGTGTTCATACTGCTCCTGATCATGGTGTGGAGGACTTTACGATTGCGAAAAAGTACAAAATCAGCACTCTCAACTATATCAATGATAATGGTGTATTTAAAAAAAATGTAGAATTTTTCGCTGGAGAACATGTTTATAAAGTTGATACGAATGTTATTGAATTACTCAAAACTAAAGGCAAGCTGATTTGCTCAAATAAATTTACCCATAGTTACGCGCATTGCTGGCGTACAAAGACTCCATTAATTTATCGTGCTACTCCACAATGGTTCATCAGCATGACTAAAAAAAATCTGTTACGAGAAGCAAAAAAAATTGTTCCTGAAATCACTTGGTATCCAGATTGGGGAAGAGCAAGAATTGATGGAATGCTCGAGAATAGTCCAGATTGGTGTATATCTCGACAAAGAACTTGGGGGGTACCCATCACAATCTTTGTAGATAATTTAACGGGTGATATGCATCCTGATATGCCAAGAATTATTGAAACTATAGCAAATGGGGTTGAAAAGAATGGAATAGAGTTTTGGTATGATATTGATAAAAAGAAATTATTGGGAAGTCAGGCTAAAAATTACAGTAAGGTTAACGATACACTCGATGTATGGTTCGATTCTGGTGTTACCCATGCGGCAGTTCTTGATCACCGCGAGGAACTTCAATTCCCAGCTGACCTTTATTTAGAAGGTTCAGATCAGCATAGAGGATGGTTTCAGTCATCCCTTAAAACCTCTTTGGCCATAAAAAATACTCCTCCCTACAAAGCAGTTATGACTCATGGATTTGTTGTCGATGCTATGGGGCATAAAATGTCTAAATCACTAGGAAACGTTCTGTCCCCACAGCAAGTCATAAATGATCAAGGTGCAGATGTATTAAGATTATGGGTCGCAGCTACTGATTGTAGTGGCGAGATGACTGTTTCTGAAGAAATATTAAAAAGAACAAGCGATTCATATCGTAGAATTAGAAATACTGCCAGATTTTTATTGTCAAATTTAGATGATTTTGATCCGTCTAAAGATTTGGTGCCTACCAATAAAATGTTAGAACTCGATCTATGGGCTTTAAATTTAACTATATCTTTGCACGAAGAAATTTTAATGGCATACGATAATTACCAGCTACACCATATATATCAAAAATTACATAATTTTTGTGTTATAGACATGGGAGGTTTCTATCTTAATATTATCAAAGACCGTCAATATACATGCCAGAAGAATTCGATAGCTAGAAGATCGGCTCAAACAGCGATTTTTTATATATTAGAATATTTTGTTCGCTGGATTTCACCAATATTGAGCTTTACAGCAGATGAGTTGTGGAGATTTATCCCAGGCGATAAAGAAGAATCGGTATTCTTTGCAGAATGGCCAGAATTACTAAATTTTTCAGAGGTAAAAATTAAAAGTTACGAATGGAAGATAATTATAGAAATAAGAAATATAGTAAACAAAATTTTAGAGAATAAAAAAACTGAAGGTATCCAAAAATCCCTAGAGGCTGAGGTTACTATCTATGCTAAAAAATCATTAATAGAGGTGTTAGGGAAACTTGGAGACGAATTGAGATTTATTTTTATCACCTCTCAAGCCAGTGTTAAACCCTTAAGTGAAGCGGTAAACAAAAAAGATGTCATTTTAACTGAAGTTGAAGGTCTAAAGGTTAAAGTTACAAAAACTAAACATATTAAATGTCAACGCTGTTGGCACCATACAGAAGACATAGGGTCTAATGAAAATCATATAAGCATCTGTAATAGATGTATTCAAAATATTGAGGGAAAAGGGGAGGTGCGACTCTATGCTTGATAGGCTTTTAGCTTTGTTGATTTTCAATTCTTTTCTTTGCTGGGTAATTTTGTGAACTGGAGCACACTGAGGTGGTATTCTTTATCGTCTTTTATAATACTTGTTGATCAGCTTACAAAAAGCTTAGCTACAAAAAATCTATTATATGGAGAATATGTAAATATCTTTTCAGGGCTGAATTTAATATTAGTCCATAATACCGGGGCAGCATTTAGCTTCTTAAGCGATGCTGGTGGTTGGCAGCGCTGGTTATTCTTACTAGTATCGTTGTCCGTAAGTATTATTTTAATAATTTGGATTTTTAGATTAAAGGAGCAACAACTCTTAGAGTCATTATCACTAGCTTTAATTTTAGGCGGCGCTATCGGCAATTTAGTTGATCGAATATTCTTAGGATATATAATCGACTTTATTGATATTTATTATAAAAATTATCATTGGCCAGTTTTTAATGTGGCCGATGCGAGCATTACTCTCGGTGTGGTATTTTTTATTTCCAAAAACTTAGCTTTAAAAAAATAGAAAACTGACCTATGAAAAAATCATCTGAGATTTCAAAATTGCTGGTTGGTCCAGAAACAAGAATAACTTTATACTTTTCTCTTTCGCTCGAGGATGGTTCTGAAGTTGACTCTAACTTTAATTCAGAGCCAGCTACCTGCACTTTTGGAGACGGTAAATTGTTACCAGGATTCGAATCAGTTTTGATCGGGTTAACCACAGGCGATAAACGCATTTTTTTTATTGAGCCAGAAAATGGATTTGGACAAAATAATCCGAACAATATACAAGAATTTCCCAGGAAAAACTTTTCAGATATTGAGGACATGCGAGAAGGATTAATGATTTCCTTTGCTGATGCTAATGGTGCCGAGCTACCAGGCGTATTATCAGATATCGGCGAAGAAACAGTGGAAGTTGATTTCAACCATCCCTTAGCTGGCCATACTATAAAGTTTGAGGTTGAAATTATTTCTGTCGAGGCGGTAAACAAAAATTGATTGATATAAAGCTTGCAAACCCCAGAGGATTTTGCGCTGGTGTTGATAGAGCTATTGAAATAGTACTAAGGGCACTTGATCTTAATGGAGCTCCAATCTATGTTCGACATGAAGTCGTCCACAATAAGTCAGTAGTTGAAATGTTGAGAAAGCGCGGTGCCATTTTTGTTGATGACATAAGCGATATTCCAGATAACGTGACAGTGATTTTTAGTGCACATGGAGTTTCGCAAGCTGTTAGAAAGCAGGCGAGCAAAAAAAACCTAAAAATTTTTGACGCAACCTGCCCTTTAGTAACAAAAGTTCATACAGAAGTCTCTCGATCCAGCCTTGATGGGGCTGACTGTATAATGATTGGCCATCACGAACATCCCGAAGTTGAGGGAACGATGGGCCAATATGAAAACAAAGAAAACATTTATTTAGTAGAAAATGCATCAGATGCCACATCATTGAAAATTAAAAATCCCTCTAATGTTACGTATGTAACGCAAACAACTCTATCGGTCGATGACACTGCGCATATTATAGATATATTACGCAATCGCTTTCCTTTGATTAAAGGCCCAAAAAAAGACGACATATGCTACGCTACACAAAATAGACAAGATGCAGTTAAACAGCTTGCTCTTGAGTGTGATTTGGTTCTAGTAGTAGGCTCTACAAACAGTTCAAACTCAAATCGTTTAAAAGAACTAGCTGAACGTTGCGGGGTGCAATCCTTTCTTGTTGATAACGCTGCAGATATATCTGAGGATTGGATAGTTGGCAAAAAAAGAATTGGAATTACTGCGGGAGCTTCTGCACCAGAGAGCCTTGTGCAAGAAGTCATAGAAAGCATAAAGTTAAAAGGTTGCCAGTCAGTAGTTGAAATTTTTGGAGCTGAAGAAAACATAAAATTTTCGATTCCAAAGGAGCTTCGTTAAAACTTCTAACTTAACATTTCAGTCATAAATTGTGGGTATCATCGCCCTTTTATGTATTGTCTTATTGTATAAACCAACAATAACTTCAAGAGAGCGCTGATCTATAGGTTTGCCCTCTAAAAAATCATCAATTTTTTCATAGGTAACGCCAAGGACATCTTCGTCTGCTTTTTGTGGAGATAGACACTCCAGGTCTGCAGTTGGCATCTTCTTAAATATTGAACTCGGTGCGTTTAAAAACTCTGCTATCTCTCTAACTTGTCTTTTATTTAGACCAAATAATGGAACTAAATCGCAGGCACCGTCTCCCCATTTAGTATAAAATCCTGTGACATTTTCAGCTGAGTGATCAGTCCCAAGAACAAGCCCACCTAAAAGGCCAGCTACCTGATATTGAATAGTCATGCGAATTCTCGCTTTAGTATTACCTTTAACAAAATCATAGGCGTCATCATTTTTGTTTTCAACTAAAGCATCCTTGATGGAGTTATTTATTTTTTCATTAGTTATATCAACACTTGGTTTTATATTAATAATAATACTTTTAGAGGGGCGTATAAATTCTAAAGATTTTTTGCAGTCGATCTCATCAAGTTGTTCACCATAAGGCAGTCTTAAAGCAACAAAAGAGTAATTAAGGCTAGTCTGCTCTTGATTTAGCTCGTTTATTGCTAATTGAGCCAGCCGACCGCAGATTGCGGAATCAACCCCACCACTAATCCCAAGAACCAGGTTAGCAAGTTTAGAGTTTATAAGAATCGATTTTATGAACTTAACCCTTCTATTTACTTCAAATTGAGGGTTAATGTTCGGCAAAACTTTCATTTCATCGAGGATTTTCTTATAGCTTGATTTATTAGTCATTAATGGTTACCTTTTTTTAATCAAATTATAAAATTTATTAACTAATCGCATTTCAGTCATAAGATGCCCATAAAACGTTTGCAACAATTGACCTATAAGGCTTCCAATTTAACCCTATTTTTGTCATTTCGACTTCAGTAGGCCTTTTTTTTAGGCTCTTAATTCTTTGTACAGCAACTTGCAGGCCTATATCTTTAACAGGCCATATATCCCTTCTTTCTAGGGAGGCCAGCATATAACATTCTGCAGTCCAGTCTCCAATGCCTTTGATACTGCAAAGTGATTTCTTAATATTTTCATCACTCATCTTGTGTAAACGATTGAAAGAAAGCTCACCTGAGATAATACTTTCTGATAGACATTTACAGTACTGAATTTTAGGTCGACTTAAGCCTGTTGACCTCAGATTTGCGTCAGTTTCATTTAAAAAAATTTCAGGATCGAAATTTGGCAATAGATTTTTAAGCCTATCAAATATTGCTTTAGCAGACACTACAGAAAGCTGCTGTTCTGTTATGAGTTGCACTAGACCCTCAAATCCCTTTTTTCTTTTGAAGGGTCTAAAGGTAGAGTAGGTTAGAAATAAAGATCTAAGATCCTTATCCCTCTCTGACAAAAAAATAATTTCCTTTTTGTAGGGATGATGATCAAAAATATTAAAGTTATTTATCAATTTATCGTACATGTTTTTTTAAATATTTTGAAAATTTCGCTAAACAAATAAACCTATTTAAAGATACCGAAGGTAACATTATCTACCCAAGAATCTTTAAATTGCTCGCCCTCTAATGCTTTGTAGCCCTCATTAAAAATATGTCGTGTATCAAAGCCAATTGACGCAGGCTTGTCAAAGAGGCCAGCAGTAAGTGTATTGGTCCAACTTCTCTCGATAGATACGGACTCCTCTTGATACTTAAAGCTACCGTTTGTATCTAGAGATGTGTGATTTGGATAATTTTGAGCAAGCAACTTTGCTGCTTCCAATGAAAGATCGTGCATATCCATTAAGTAATAAGCTTGAGCCATGACCGCTAGTCCATCAGGAACAGCAGGAGTTTTTTGAAAATTTTCTATAACGTAACGCCCTCTATTTGCTGCAGCAAGATAAGCCCCTCGAATAAAGTAATAGTTAGCCGCATGGATCTCATAGCGAGCTAGGATATTTCTTAAATAGATCATCCTTTTTTGCGCATCTGGAGCATACGGACTTTCCGGGTATCTATTTAGTAGTTCGCTAAAAGTGGAGAAAGAGTTTCTTGCAGACCCAGGGTCGCGCTTAGTTTCATCTAAAGGTAGAAATTTTCCAAACATACTGTCGCTTTTGACAAAAGTTGCTATACCTTTTACGTAAAAAGCATAGTCAATATTTTCATGCTGAGGATGGAGCCTAATAAATCTATCAGCCACACTTATCGCTGCATCATATTCTCCAGCTTTAAGATATGCGTATATGAGTTCGAGTTGCGCTTGTTCGGCGTAATCACCAAATGGGAACTGCGCCTCAAGTGATCTGAGTTTTTCTATGGCAGTAAGCCAGAAACCACCTTTTAAGTCATCTTGTATAGCTCTAAAAAAATCTTTTTCTGTATAGCCTGATGTATCTAGTTGGTCTGAAGGTGAAGAAATACCATTAACCGTATTGAAGTAACTGCAACCGGTTGCTAGGAGGGAAAGTGATATAAATAATAAAAATAAAAACCGCATTCTGATTTCACCCGGTATAACTTATGCCGTATTAAATTAAAGTGTTTTTTTGGCGCTGCTATATATAAGATACCATATTTAACCACAGCCTCGACAGTATGAAAATACACTAAACCGAGATTATAATGACAGAAACCGTTAAGCTTGAAAAAAATGCCCCTCTATCATCACGTGGAATGAGACTAGATCAAACTGCTTCTGAACTATTTAGTGAATTTTCGAGATCAAGATTACAAAACTGGATTAAAAAAGGTGATTTACTAGTAGATGGAAAAATCTTTCGATCTAAAGATAAACTTCATGGCGGTGAGCTGTTAACTATTAATGCTCTACTTAAGTCGGAAGTGGTCTGGCAAGCTGAGCCGATCAATTTAGACATTATATTCGAGGACGATTGTTTAATTATTCTTAATAAACCGGCGGGTTTGGTGGTTCATCCGGCTGCTGGTAATTATACAGGAACTTTATTAAACGGAATTTTACACCACGCCCCATTGAATGAGCAGATTCCACGTGCAGGCATAGTTCATCGTTTGGATAAAGATACAACTGGAGTCTTAGTTATAGCAAAAACTTTACAGGCACATAATTCTCTAGTGAAACAATTTCAATCACGGAGTATAACACGTGAGTATCAGGCAATCTCTCAAGGATCTATGATTGGCGGAGGAACTGTAAACAAACCTATCGGGCGGCATCCAAAAGTAAGAACGAAGATGGCTGTTGTCAGTGAAGGCGGGAAGGATGCAATAACTCACTTTAAAATAATAGAAAAATTTGAAAATCATACTTTCATGAAAGTTAAGTTAGAGACCGGCCGCACTCACCAAATACGAGTTCATATGGCTCATATTGGATACCCATTAGTAGGCGATTCCGTTTATGGAGGTCGCTTAAAAATACCAAAGGCGACAACCTTGAGGCTGAAAGATATACTGAGAGGATTTAGGCGTCAGGCTTTACATTCATCGGTTTTGGGTTTAACTCATCCTATTTCAGATCAATACATGCAGTGGGAGGTCCCCTTACCAGCAGATCTATTAAATTTATTGAAACTTTTAAAGTCTGCACCAAATATCAATTGATTTAATTTTTATAAATTAAATCATCAACTAAATTTTGGATTAAATGATGGAAATATTAAGACCAAACTGGCCAGCCCCTAGTAATATATCTGCTTTTTTTACCACAAGAGTAGGCGGTATTTCATCACACCCTTGGAACACTAATAATTTAAGCTATGATGTTGGAGACAAATTCGAGTTTGTATTGGAAAACTGGCGGTTGTTGACAAGAAAAATTGATCTGCCGCCAAATCCTCAGCTCCTTAATCAAGTTCATGGTACAAATATAGTTATAGCTGAGTGTAGTGGGACAATAAAAATTGGCGATGGCTCGTATTCAAAAAAATCTGGAATAGTTTGTTCTGTAACTACAGCAGATTGTATACCTGCTTTAATTTGTAACACGCAGGGGTCTTTGGTTGCAGCAGTTCATTTAGGTTGGCGAGGTTTATCAGCAGGTATAATTAATAGCTTGGTTGACATTCTTCAAGTTCCTGCAGCAGATTTAATTGTTTATTTAGGACCTGCGATAAGCCAAGAAAATTTTGAAGTTGGCTCTGAGGTCAGAGAAAAATTTCTCCTAGGTTCAAACGAGACTGATACCATAGAAAAAATTAACTCATGTTTTATTAAAAAAAATAAAAATGGTCCGGATAAAAATGATAAATGGAAAGCTAATTTGTATGAATTGGCAAAAGTATATTTAAATCAAAATGGGATTTTTGATATTTATGGTGGAGATTTTTGTACATATAATGACCCTAAAAGATTTTATTCATATCGCCGGGATGGTGTTACTGGAAGAATGGCAAGTCTGATATGGTTTTCTTGATAGCTGAATGTATGATTTTTATCAAAGCCTAATAGCCTACTAAAACGCTGGCCACCATTGACTAAATGTAATTTACACTCTAAAGTTCAACTCTCAGTGGTAATAATCTTTATTCCCACAAACTGACTCCTTTGTCAGTCTGCTAGGTAGACGTAAACAGCGTTTGCTGGGCATCCAGAACAGATTTGTTTACCCATAAATCTGAGGCTCCGATCACATCGTCGGTAGCTTTGTTGTATTAAACATAACTGTGATGTCACAGCTGTAAACTCTTTATTTCTTCCAGCAAGCTATTTTGGAGTAGGCTTAATTATTTTGGGAGTTTAAATAAGTGGAACTTTTATCTGGTGGCGAAATAGTTGTTCGTGCGATTAAGGACGCAGGTGTTAAGTGTGTCTGGGGTTACCCCGGTGGAGCAGCCCTGCATATTTATGATGCACTTTTTCAACAAGACGATGTTGAGCATATTTTAGTTAGACACGAACAGGGTGCAGTCCATGCTGCAGACGGTTACTCGCGTGCTACAGGTGACGTAGGTTGTGTCTTAGTAACTTCTGGACCAGGCGCCACAAATGCAATAACTGGTATTGCTACCGCATATATGGATTCTATACCTATGGTTGTGATATCTGGACAAGTCCCTCGCGATAAAATTGGGGGTGATGCTTTCCAAGAAACGGATATGGTTGGCATTTCTAGACCTATAGTCAAACATAGTTTTTTGGTTATGGATGCTTCAGAAATCGCCAATGTTGTAGCAAAAGCTTTTTATATAGCAAAAACAGGCCGCCCAGGCCCAGTAATTATTGATATACCCAAAGATGTAACTGCTCCAGAGCATCGAATACCTTATGATTACCCCAGTAATGTAAAAATAAGGTCCTATCATCCGACCACAAGAGGTCATGCTGGTCAAGTAAAGAGGGCTGTTAAGACTCTGATGGAAGCAAAGCGCCCAATCATTTACAGTGGAGGTGGTGCTATCTTGGGCGATGCATCGGCTGAGCTAACCGAGTTAGCTAGGTTACTAAATTATCCTATAACAAATACTTTGATGGGACTTGGAGCATACCCAGGTACAGATCCTCAGTTTCTTGGGATGTTAGGTATGCACGGAACTGTAGAAGCAAATAATGCTATGCATGAGGCCGATGTGGTTTTTGCCGTTGGTGCACGTTTTGACGATCGAGTAACAAACACTCCAAGTAAATTTTGTCCGTCTGCAAAAATTATACACATAGATGTAGACCCAACATCTATTTCCAAAACTGTTGCCATAGATATACCAATTGTTGGTGCATGTAATACTGTTTTGCGACAGATGATTGACGAAATCAAATCAAGCAAAGAGACCATTGATGAAGCATCCCTTTCAGGCTGGTGGTCCAAGATCAATGGCTGGAGAGAGCGTCATGGAATATACACCGAACCTAGACATGAACCTAGTAGCGGAAATATTATTAAACCACAAGATGTAATTAGAAGTCTCTATAAAGTGACAAAAGGTGATGCCTACATCACTTCTGACGTTGGTCAACATCAAATGTTTGCAGCCCAATATTATCTGTTTGATAAGCCTCGTCGTTGGATTAATTCTGGTGGTCTTGGCACGATGGGCTTTGGTCTGCCAGCTGCTATGGGCGTTCAACTGGCTCATCCCAACGCGACGGTCGCATGCGTTACAGGTGAAGGAAGCATACAGATGTGTATCCAAGAACTCTCAACCTGCTTACAATACGGCTTTCCAGTCAAGATAATTAGTCTGAACAATCAGGCTCTCGGTATGGTTCGACAGTGGCAAGATATGCAGTATAGTGGACGATATTCCTCCAGTTTGTATGAGGATTCTCTACCAGATTTTGTGAAACTGGCTGAATCATTTGGCCATGTAGGAATTCGCGTTTCAGCTTTCGAAGAGCTGGATACCAAAATGTCAGAGTGTTTTGCGTTGAAAGAGCGTGTAGTTTTTATGGATATTATGGTTGATCGTTCTGAGCATGTTTACCCGATGCTTATTGCTCCAAATGGCTCCATGAAAGATATGATGCTAAGTAAAACGGAGCGTACTCGATGAAACACATAATTTCAGTTTTAATGGAAAATGAACCTGGTGCGCTGTCTAGAGTCGTAGGCCTATTTTCACAAAGGGGTTATAATATTGATACTTTGACTGTTGCCCCTACCAATGATTTAACTTTGTCGCGATTGACACTTACCACCCATGGTAGTGACCAGGTTATCGAGCAAATTACGAAACATCTCAATAAATTGATTGATGTAGTTAAGGTAATCGATTTGACTGATGGGCCACACGTTGAAAGAGAGATAATGTTGATTAAAGTTAAGGCAAATGAAGCTCAAAGAGCAGAAATTAATCACTGCGTTGATGTTTTTCGAGGTCAAATAGTAGATGTCAATGTCAATGCATATACTCTACAAGTTGTTGGTAGTAGCGATAAAAATGATGCATTTATTGAAGCTATTGATTATGCAGATATTCTTGAACTGGTGCGATCTGGAGTATCTGGTTTATCTCGTGGTGAAAAAGTACTGAAGGTGTAGCCAGTTTGTAGTAACATTTTTTGTAACAACTATATAAAAATACAACTTATTATAAAATCAACAGGATATAAACATGCAAGTTTCTTACGATAAAGATTGTAACCTTTCTATTATACAGGGCATGAAAGTGTCAATCATTGGATATGGCTCACAAGGCCATGCACATGCTTTAAACCTCAAAGATTCAGGTGTCGATGTTACTGTTGGGCTCCGAGATGGTTCGGACTCAGCCGCTAAAGCCAAAAAAGCTGGACTAACTGTAAAAAACGTTGCAATGGCTGTCAATGGAGCAGATTTAGTTATGATACTAACACCAGATGAATTTCAATCGCATCTTTACAGGGACGAGATTGAGCCAAATCTAAAACAAGGTGCCACTATGGCTTTTGCCCATGGCTTTGCAATTCATTATAACCAAGTTGTACCTAGAGCAGACTTAGATGTAATCATGATAGCCCCTAAAGCCCCAGGCCACACAGTCCGTAATGAATTTACAAAAGGTGGTGGTATACCTGATTTAGTTGCTATCTTTCAAGATGCCTCAGGTGGGGCAAGAGATGTCGCCATGTCCTATGCTTCTGGCATCGGAGGTGGAAGGACAGGAATTATAGAAACTACATTTAAGGATGAAACAGAAACTGACCTATTTGGTGAGCAAGCTGTTCTTTGTGGAGGAGCAGTAGAACTGGTGAAAGCTGGCTTTGAAACACTAGTTGATGCTGGATATGCCCCTGAAATGGCTTATTTTGAATGTCTTCATGAGCTTAAACTGATTGTTGATCTTATGTATGAGGGCGGTATAGCCAATATGAATTATTCTATATCCAACAATGCGGAATATGGAGAGTATGTCACTGGCCCAGAAATAATTAACGAGCAATCACGGGCAGCTATGAAGATTGCTCTCAAACGTATCCAAAATGGTGAATACGCAAAGATGTTTGTTACAGAAGGTGCAATGAATTATCCCTCCATGACAGCATATCGCCGAAATAACGCGGCACATCCTATTGAGCAAACTGGAGCTAAATTACGCTCTATGATGCCATGGATCGCTGCTAACCAGTTGGTAGATAAAGAAAAAAATTAAGCGTATTAAATACTTAAAAAAACCGCGCTATGGCGCGGTTTTTTTTATCTAACAAAAATTTTAGTATAATGCTGCTTTAAATATGATGAATTCTATGGAAAAAGTAATAATTGATAGATAATAAGATTTAATAACACTTCAAAGAATTATTTTTTTTGTGAAGGAATTATTATGACTGACACTCAAGGTAAAAAAAATATAACAGGCACTGAAAATCCAAGTTCACTAGATGAGGGAGAACAGATTAGCTCTGAAAATATTGGATTGAGACGAAAAGGTGTTTATCTGCTTCCAAATCTCTTTACAACAGGTGCAATGTTCTCTGGATTTTACGCTATTTTAGCTGGCATGGACGGAAACTTTGATGCTGCTTGCATAGCCATCTTTATCGCAATGATATTCGATGTTCTTGATGGAACTGTGGCACGCATGACCAACACATCCAGTGATTTTGGGCTACAGTACGATAGCCTCTCTGATATGGTTTCCTTTGGTGTAGCTCCTGCTGTACTTGCTTTCAGCTGGATTCTTAATGAGATAGGTAGAATAGGTTGGGCTGCAGCATTTATTTATGCTTCATGCGCAGCACTCAGGCTAGCAAGGTTTAATAGTCAAGTTGACTCCTCATCGAAAAATTATTTTATTGGTATTCCAAGCCCAGCTGCAGCAGCTTTGATAGCCTCTATGGTATGGTGCAGCCATAAAGTAAATGTGACAGACCAATTAGCATTTTTAGTAGCGACAACTACAGCAATGTCCGGGTTGCTAATGGTATCTAACCTTCATTATAGAAGCTTGAAAGAGATAGATCTTAAAGGAAAAGTTCCTTTCGTGGTTATTTTTTCTATAGTGATGAGCCTGATAGTGGTTACAATAGATCCACCCAGAATTTTATTTATTTTCGCTCTTATATACAGTTTCTCCGCACCAGTTTTATGGATAAAGAGTAAGTTTTACAAAACTAAGGCTTAGTATGAAAAAAGAAAAACTCATTATTTTTGACACGACTCTGCGCGATGGGGAGCAAAGCCCTGGCGCATCGATGACCAGTGACGAAAAACTTCGAGTAGCCAAAGCCTTGGAGAGACTTAAAGTTGATGTTATTGAGGCTGGATTTGCTGTTTCAAGTCCAGGTGACTTCGCATCAGTTAAATCTATTGCTGAAACAATTAAAGATAGTACAGTATGCAGTCTTTCCCGAGCAATAATTAGCGATATTGAAAGCTCTGTGGAAGCACTAAGAAACGCAAGTTCATCTCGTATACACACCTTTATTGCAACTTCTCCTATACATATGAAATACAAATTGCAGATGAACCCTGAACAGGTTTTAGATCAGGCAATAACTGCTGTAAAGTATGCAAGAAACTTAGTAAGCGATGTCGAGTTTTCTTTAGAAGACGCTAGCCGTTCTGAATTTGATTATATGTGTCGAATTATTGAGGGTGTCATTGATGCTGGTGCAACAACTATTAATATACCTGATACGGTTGGTTATGGTTTTCCTGAAGAGTACGGTAGTGTAATTGGACGATTAATAAAAAATATACCCAATTCAGATAAAGCGATTTTTTCAGTGCATTGCCATAACGATCTTGGCTTAGCTGTTTCCAATTCCCTAGCTGCTGTCATGCAAGGTGCTCGTCAAATAGAATGCACTATTAATGGGCTGGGTGAGAGAGCAGGTAACGCAGCGCTTGAAGAAGTCGTAATGGCAGTTAAAACAAGAAAGGATATATTCCCAGTAGAAACAAATATTGAAACTACTAATATTGCAGCAACTTCGCGATTAGTTTCGAGTATTACAGGTTTTCCTGTACAGCCTAATAAGGCAATTGTTGGAGCTAATGCTTTCGCTCATGAGTCTGGGATTCATCAAGATGGCGTTTTAAAGTTCCGAGAAACCTATGAAATCATGAGTGCACAAGACATAGGACTGCAAACAAACAAAATTGTATTAGGTAAGCTTTCAGGTCGAGCAGCATTTGCTTCTCGTCATAAGGAACTTGGCAATCATTTTAAAAATAAAGATGAATTAAATAAAGCTTTTTTGAGATTTAAAGATTTGGCTGATAAAAAAAGAGAGATATTTGACGAGGATCTTCAAGCCCTTATTTCTGATATACAATTAAATGAATCTGATAATGAGGTAATAACATTAGTATCACTAGAGGTGCTTTCAAAAACAAACCAACTCCCATTTGCAAAGATTACCCTTATGCATAAAGATAAGAAGTACGATTCATCATCCGAGGGGGATGGTCCAGTCGATGCGGCATTCAAAGCTATAGAAAAATTAGTGAAAAGTGAAACACACCTTAAGCTTTATTCAGTGAATGCAATTACCTCTGGAACAGATTCACTTGGTGAAGTTACTGTTCGTTTAGAAAAAGGCGGCCGTATTGTTAATGGACAAGGTGCTGATACTGATATAATAATTGCTAGCGTAAGAGCCTACCTGCATGCACTAAATTTGATACAAAACCCAGATCGCCTTCATCCTCAACTTGATGGAGTATAGGAAATTCTATGAATCCAGAGCTGCGCAATTGGTACCTTCGAAATTTGGAGCTACCTCAGTATTTGTCCAAAACGAAGTTCATTAAAAAAATAAATACTCCCGCCTCAATAAATAAAGAGGCCGATGTCGGTCTAAATGTTAAGCAATCTATAAAAGAGGCAACTTTAGAAAAAAATACTAAAAATAAACTAATTCCATCAGTAGAAGCTGAAATATCACAGTTTAAATTTTCATGCTGGCAGCCGGTTAAAGAACTAATAATTTTTAATGAGATGAGCCCGAAAATATCACCCCACAACGATTTATTTGTTTTACTATCCAATATATTGAGCTCTATAGGATGTCTGCCAAATAATTTTCCAGAAGCTACTATAATCGATTTACAATCAGGTGAATGGCAAGTACAAGTTATAGAAAAAAAACTCCTAAATTTTATCCAGAACCGTATTACAAAAGAAAATAAGTGCTTGATTTTATTAATGGGCAAGACAGCCTTCGATTTATTATCGCCATCAGATTTAACCTATACAGATTGTCTAGGAAAAAAGATAACCATAAGTGAAGAGTATAAGGCGCTTGTGCTCCACAGTTTACAAGACAACCTAAAAAATTCTCAAAAAAAACTAGAAACATGGAACGCTATTAAATCACTTACAAAAAATAAAATATTAGCTTGTTAGGTGTGACTCTTGAATTTAGATCATATAACTATACGATCAATGTCTCTGAATGATATTAATAAGGTAACTGATATTGAAAAAATTTCTACTCCTTACCCATGGAATAAAGAGCAGTTTATTGATAGTTATGAAAAACATATTTGCGTAATCATGGCTAATAAAGGTTTCATCATAGGATATGCGATTTATAATATTGTTGTCGATGCTGCTGAAGTGTTGAATATAACGATTTGCTCTAAACATCAAAACAACGGGTATGGTCGATATTTGCTAGAACATTTAGTTTCAGCTTTACCGAAAAATATAAAAAGATTTTTTCTTGAGGTGAGAGCTTCGAACGCTAATGCCATTCATTTATATGAGAATGTTGGTTTTGTTGCGATATGCGAAAGAAAGAATTACTACCATGATGGATCAAAATCGGAGGATGCAGTTTTAATGGCTGCAGAGCTCTAATTTTTGTGATTATGATAATTGAAAATAATATCGACTAGCTGACTATGGGATATTTTATCGATTTTAATAAAAAAAATGACTGCTTTATGGTTAAGGGAAAATAATGTCTTCGAATTTCATCTCAGATAAAGTTAGGTCAAGGAGNACTTTTGCNATNATTTCTCATCCTGATGCAGGAAAAACTACNNTTACNGAAAAACTNTTNTTNTTTGGAAANCTTATTCANGTTGCAGGTACNGTTAANAGCAAAAAAAGCGNTANNCATNNAACNTCTGATTGGATGCAAATGGAAAAAGATAGAGGAATTTCTGTTACTTCTTCTGTAATGCAGTTCCCTTATAAAGATTGTGTAGTAAACCTTTTGGATACCCCAGGACATGAGGATTTTTCTGAAGATACCTACCGAACACTGACAGCAGTAGATTCGGCGCTTATGATTATTGATGGAGCAAAAGGTGTTGAGCAAAGAACAATTAAGCTTATGGATGTATGTCGCCTGCGAGATACCCCAATAGTATCTTTTATCAACAAAATGGATCGTGAGATACGTAATCCAGTCGATCTTATTGATGAAATTGAAGAGGTATTAAACATCACCTGTGCCCCAATGAATTGGCCAATTGGTTGTGGTAAAGACTTTAAGGGTATTTATGACTTTCAAGAAGACACCATACATATATATAGATCAGGACAAGGAAGTATTATTACGAAATATGAACAAATAAATGGTTTATTTTCTGATGAGGCAACCGAATTTCTGGGTCAAAATTCGAGAGAAATTAGAGATGAGATAGAACTAGTATCTGTCGCTACTAGCAGATTTGAAGCAAGTCTTTTTTTGAGTGGAAAATTAACCCCTGTCTTTTTTGGAACAGCGTTATCAAATTTTGGTATACGTGAAATGCTCAATGGCTTTGTTCAGAGGGCCCCACCCCCACTACCTAGGCTGACATTAAATAGAAATGTTATAGCTGATGAAGGGAAATTCACAGGTTTTGTTTTCAAGATTCAAGCTAATATGGATCCAAAGCATAGAGATCGAATAGCTTTTTTACGCATATGTTCTGGTAAATATATAAAGGGTATGAAAATCCATCATGTAAGACAAAAAAAAGATTTACGTATTTCTGATGCTGTTGGTTTTAAGGCAGGCGAAAGAGTCTCAATTGATGAGGCGGTGGCTGGAGATATCATCGGGCTTCATAATCATGGGACTATACAAATTGGTGATACATTTACTANTGGNGANGATCTAAAGTTTACTGGCATCCCTTATTTTTCTCCGGAACTCTTCAGACGCATAAGGCTTCTTGATCCATTAAAAATGAAACAGTTAAAAAAAGGGATCAAGCAGTTATCTGAAGAGGGCAGTACCCAGGTATTTTTTCCACTAAATAATAATGACATAATTGTTGGAGCAGTAGGTCAACTTCAGTTTGATGTAGTAAAATTTAGGTTAATGGATGAATATGGTGTAGATGCAGTTTATGAAACAGTAAATATATATACAGCAAGATGGATAGAATCTGACGATATAAAAAAAATTGAGGAAATAAAAAAGAAAATACCGGACAGTATTGCTTTGGATGGCGGCGGCTACTTGGCATATTTAGCCCCAACTAGAGTTAATTTATCGCTAACAAAAGAAAGATATCCAGATATAAAATTTGTAGCCACAAGAGAGCTTTGATGTCATTTGGGCTGGTTCTTTTCTTCAATAAGTAATAACCTTTGAATTAAAGAGACTAAGAAATAATATCAGAATTATTAGGAGTAGATATATGAGTGGTTACTCACCATTTACAAAAGGACTTGTTACTGTTGCAGCTTTCATGGTTGTTGTGACAGGAATTAAAATGGCAGAAGCATTAATTATTCCTTGTCTGCTGTCTGTATTTATAGCACTGATTTTTTCACCACTTTTGACTTGGTTAAAAAAAAATAAAGTACCAAATGGAATTGCTATTTTCTTAGTCATAGTATGTTTAGTGTTGACAGGCTGGTTGATTGCAACCTTGATACAGTCTTCTGTGAGCGATTTCCGAAATAATATTCCAGCATATGAAATTAGGTTACAGGAGGTAACTGGAATCTTTCTTTATTGGTTGGCTGATTTGGGTTTTTCGTTTGATATTAATCAAATGAAAAACTTATTTAAGCCTGAGATCGTAGTCCAGTTAGTGGGCAACACATTAACATCGTTTGGTAACGTCTTAACCAATATTTTTCTAATCCTACTAACTGTAATCTTTATTTTGACAGAAGAAATTGGATTCAAAGAAAAATTACAACAGGCAACAAATAAAAAACCTTTGATAGATAATAGCCTCTCTTATTTTTTAAACAGCGTTCATAGCTACTTAGGAATCAAAATAGTACTNAGTCTCTTAACTGGGATTCTAGTAATGACAATACTTTGGGTCCTGGGTGTTGACTACCCAGTTATGTGGGGGTTTTTTGCATTACTGCTTAATTTTATCCCCACAATTGGCTCAATAATTGCAGCTATCCCCGCAATTTTATTATCTTTAATTCAATTAGGCTCTTTTACAGCTATTTGTGTTGCATTTTGTTATCTAATAATAAATATTTTCATAGGTAACCTACTTGAACCAAGACTTATGGGTAGAGGGCTTGATTTGTCACCTTTAGTTGTTTTTCTGTCGTTAGTTTTTTGGGGATGGCTTTTAGGTCCTGTTGGTATGCTGCTCTCTATTCCACTCACAATAATGATTAAGATAGCATTAGATAACGATGAAAATACACGTTGGATAAGCATCATGCTGGGATCTGGAAACAAGACGTTGAGATCAAAATAACTACTATGACGAACAGTTTATACTTATTTCTTTGCTCCATTCAGGGGGATGTCTTGCATATTCCTCACATTCAGGATTTTCATCATACGGCGATTGCAATAACTTTAGCATACGACTAATCTCTGAATAGTCTTTATTAGTTTCAGCTTTCTGAATAGCTATCTCAGCCATATAGTTTCGAAGGATATATTTTGGGTTATGTTTTACCATCTTTTTTTTTCGCTCGTCATCATTTTGTGGTTCTGCAGTTAATCGTTTCTGATATTGATTTATCCAATCATCTAATTCATTTTGCTTTATTAGTAACTGCTTGAGATGCTGATGGTTGCCATTTGGTTTAAAAAAACATAAACGTCTAAAAAAAATAGTATAATCAACTTGATATATTTCAAGAATTTTCAATAACTCGTCTATTAAATTTTGGTCAGTTCCTTTTTTGATTTCAAGGCCTAACTTTTGCCTGTACAGTTGCAATAATGTAACGGTAAATATAGGTTGATATTCCTCAAGTATTGATTTGAGTTGTTCATTGTCTATAAGGCTTGTCAATGCACTTGCCAGTGCATTGCAATTCCATAAACCTATACCAGGCTGATTTTTAAAAGAATAACGACCATAGCTATCCGAATGATTACAGACAAAGTTTGAGTCATAATTGTCCATAAATCCAAATGGACCATAATCTAAGGTCTCCCCAAGAATAGACATGTTATCGGTATTCATCACACCATGAGAAAATCCTACAGACTGCCATTTTGCTATCGTTTTTGCTGTTTTATGTACTATAAATCTAAACATTTGACTATAACGGTCTTCACTTTTTTTAAATATGGGAAGGTGTTGTTCAATTATGTGCTCAGCAAGTTTTTTAATACACTTATATTGATGCGTATGATGGAAATACTCAAAAGAGCCAAACCTTATGTGTGACCTAGCTAAACGAACTAGAAGTGCTGCATGCTCGATCTTTTCCCTATATACAGGCTCTTCACTAGAAAAGATGCTTAGCGCCCTAGTTGTTTCAATACCTAGCGCATGCATGGCCTCACTGCAAAGATACTCTCTTATACTAGATCTCAATACCGATCGACCGTCACCAAATCTAGAATAAGGGGTTTTTCCTGCTCCTTTGAGGTAAAAATCCCACTTTCCCATTGCACCTTCAATTTCCCCAATAAGTAGTCCTCTTCCGTCTCCTAATTCTGGCGAATAAACCCCAAACTGATGTCCACTATAGACCATAGCAAGAGGAGCACATCCCTTGGGTAGATTATTTCCTGAACACAAATCGATAAACCATGGTGAAATCTTATCTTCTGAATTTATCTGATCTTCAGATATGCCTAGCATACTTAGCCCAGCGACATTGATATTTACCATATGTGGATTTAGGAGTCCTGTTGGCTCAACTTTTGAAAAAAACTCTTTACCTAACCGAGCGAAAGTATTGTTAAAATTTAGAATTTTCAATATGGTCCACTTCTAGTTATTAAAATCAATAATTATTATTTATTCACCTCACTGAGTAACCTAATCGCTTTAGATAATTAAGCACCTTTTCTTTATGATCACCCTGAATTTCGATGATATTATTTTTTATAGAGCCCCCGCTGCTACAATTCCTCTTTAAATTTTTTGCTAGTTTCTTTAGATCGTTTTCTGCGGTATAAAGCCCAGAAATAGTTGTAACACCATTACCTCTTCTCCCCTTAGTTTCGAAGCTAATTTTAGCGATACCCTCATCGAACTTTTCTACTTTTTGTGGTTTAGTTAATTTTAATGACCCTTGTTCTGTTGAATATACCAACCGTGTATGATCTCTCATTAAAAAATCCATTGTTGAAAATATATAGTTTAAAATAAACAATTAAGTAAGAATATAGAAATTTCTTAGTATTAAATAAATAAAATTTTTGTTCACTATAATAAATAATAATCAATTTTATTATTTTAGTGACATTAGCGCTTTTGTGCTAAGGTCTTTCGGGTAACAATGGGTACAAGATTGAAAAATTTGGATTTCTAATTCTTGTATCTTGGAATGACTGTCAGGCTGAAAATTTAGGGAGAGTTTTGTGACGTTGGTATCAAGATTACTTGGTAAAAGTTCACCGTATATTTTTAATCTAGTTTACGATATAGATGTTAGATTATTATTTATAGAATTCTTAAACGATCCTTCCGACGAAAAACCATCATTGCGAATTATATTTCCTGAAATAAGTATGTACTCTGAGGCAAATCAAGCTGAATTTGATGATGATGAATTGATGGATGATCTGGTTTCATTGGAGCAAATAAGCGATTCGAGAATTATCATCCTAACTTGCAAAAAAGAAATTACCATCGAATTGGCAGGTAAACCGTTTGCGGAAAAATTAACCAGAAATAAGAATTAAAAAATGTTTATAACTAAAATTATTCTGAGGGGACGGGTTCAACAATATATTGACCATTCACTTCAACTAAGTGAAGCTGACATTCCAGATCTTCATAGTCAGGTACTTGCCCGGGTAAACCTGAAACTATCCTCCTGCCATTTTTTCTTAATTCAATTGCTGCTTTTCTTTGCTCCATATTTGTTGAGAAGGGAATAAATATTTTCTTTGCTGCTACTCTATTAATTTTTCTTATTCGAGCCCTCATTTTCTCTTTGTCTTCCCTACCGGCCGGAGTACCTTTATCCCATAACAGATTAGTGAATGGTTGATCTTTGATTTTAGCTCGTCGTGTTTGTTGATTCACATTTTTTTTTGTCATTTTAAACCTCATATTCGCTAAATGAATTAAATGCAAAAATATTGTTAAAAATATTTATAAAAAATTACTAACAGCATATTTGAGAAGGAAGATTATATTAATGAAGACTATAAAAATCAATTTAGATTTGTTTGTTTTCAAAAAAATACAGCGAAGTTGGAAATTTTTTCATACAAGTTTTGAGCAAGCTTCGTTTGTTATGAATGCTATAGATTACTATAATTTTATAGTATTTGTGTTATTATTCCATAATTTTTTCCATAAAAAAAAGGGTCTATGCCATCATGGTCGATTTACCAAAATATATTTCATCAAAAAAAGGTAGCCTTCATTATCAAAGAGCAATTCCCACGAAATTGCGTTCTGTTTCTAAAGCAAAGTATTATTTCTTTCCATTGGGACTTACCCAGAAAGATAGCTCAGCAAAGATATTTAAAGCAACAAAAAGAGCAGCCCAAGGATTTAAATTGAGATGTAAGATGCTCGAAAATCTGAGTCAGCAGTCTATTCCTGAGTCTGAGTTAGATATGCTTTTTATGGAGATAATCAGAAGATCTGATGGACAGACTGGTTTATATGAATATGAAAAGTCGATATTTAAAGGCTCTTTTAAATTTTCTATTAAGGTAACTAAAAAATTGGCTGATATAAACGATAATCAAAATAATTTTAACAAAAAAGGAAAAATGAGGGTAACAGGAGTCACCTAACAATTCATTTTGTTCATACGTTGGTTAATTTTAAGGCAATATGTTTTCATGTCAGTAAAAAATTTTAAACTAAATTAATTATACTTTAATTTTTCTATCATTAAGCAGAAGCAATAATGAAAAAACATATCATCAAAGATTTATTTTCACAAAGAGAGGCCGACAAATATGACAACCCTATACCTAGTCGAGAATACATACTAGATTTTCTCTCATTAAGTTCTAGCCCCTTAACATATGATGATCTATGCGAAAAATTAAATATTAAAGATGAGCATTCATATGAGGCTATTAGGCGTAGATTGAGAGCTATGGAAAGAGATTGTCAAATAAAAAAAAATCGAAGTAACGCGTATGTTACCTTACAGCAAGTTAAGTTAGTTAGAGGAAGAGTTATTGGCCATCCAGATGGCTTCGGTTTCGTTACACTGAATACTGAAGAGAGCGACTTATATCTACCAAAAAAACAAATGAAAAAAGTTTTGGATGGCGATGAGGTTCTCGTAAGAATATCTGGAAAAAATCAACGTAGCCGGAAAGAAGCTATTATTATTGAGGTTTTAGAGCATAGAACGAAAAGTGTAGTAGGTCGCTTGTTTGTCGAGAGTAATATAAAATTTGTTAGACCGGATAATCCAAAAATATCACAAGATATCATTATTCCTAAGGGTCAAGAAAATAATGCAATATCAGGTCAAGTTGTAATAGTTAACATCAATAAACAACCAAACGAGAAAAATTTACCCACTGGTAACATCATAAAGATTCTTGGCAGCCATCTAGCACCTGGGATAGAAATTGATATCGCTATCAATAATTATGGTATTCCAGTTGATTGGCCACAAAAGGTTTTAGACGAAATAGAATCTATTGGAGATAAAGTACTTGATAGAGATAAAAAATATAGGGTAGATCTACGGCATCTGCCGTTTGTGACAATTGATGGAGAGGATGCAAGAGATTTCGATGACGCTGTTTATTGTGAGCTTGGACCAAATAGCACAAAAAAACTCTTTGTCGCAGTTGCGGATGTATCTTATTATGTGCCAGTAGCAACTGCGTTAGATCAAGAGGCTTGTGAAAGAGGCAATTCTGTATATTTTCCAAAATATGTTGTTCCTATGTTGCCAGAAGAGTTATCAAATGGTTTATGTTCGCTAAAACCTAACTTAGATCGATTGACTTTAGTTTGTGAAATGATACTTGATAAAACTGGAGCAGTTTCCCGTTACAACTTCTTCGAGGGGCTTATAAATTCTCAAGCAAGATTAACATATAATCAGGTTAGTAAAATTATTTCTCAAAGAAAAAAATTTACCAGTGGTATTCGAAAACAATATAATTCAGTTTTAAAAAACATAGATGCTTTGACAGATCTTTATTCCGATTTGTCAGATTCAAGAGACCAGAGGGGTTCTGTTGAATTTGAATCACAAGAATCTCAGATAGTTTTTGATGCAAAAAAGAAAATTAAGGAAATACTTCCAGTTGAGAGAAATCAGGCTCACAAATTAATAGAAGAATGTATGCTCTGCGCAAATGTTTGTGCTGCCAAATTTTTGAAAAAAAATAAAATGCCTGCATTATATCGTGTTCATCCACAGCCCAAAGATGAAAAGATAGAGAATCTCAAAGAGTTTCTTGGTGGTTTAGGTATAGATTTCCCTGGTTGTGGGACAGACCCTAAAGATTATCAACGTATCCTAGGTGATATGAAAAAACGTTTAGACGGCACAATAATCCAATCATTAGTATTAAGATCAATGAATAGAGCAATATATACGCCTGAGAGCGATCGGCACTTTGGTTTAAATTATCCAGAATATACCCATTTTACCTCACCTATTCGACGGTACCCCGATTTATTGGTGCACAGAGCAATTAGATATCTGATAAGAAAAAAATCAAAAACCCCTAAAACTCCTTTGACAGATAGTTTACCAATATCAGATCTGACCGAGATTTACCCTTATGACAAAAATCAGCTCATATCTTTTGGAGAGCAATGTTCCTTAACAGAAAGAAGAGCAGATGATGCTACTAGAGATGTTATAAATTGGCTCAAATGTGAATTTTTATCATCACGTATTGGAGAGAAGTTTGATGGGGTTATATCTACTGTGACCGGGTTCGGTTTATTTGTTCAGCTTGATAACATGTTTGTCGAGGGGCTGATTCACGTAACTAGTTTACCAAAAGATTTTTATTACTTCGAAGAGGACCGCCATCGTCTGGTGGGAGAGAAAACCGGCAAAATTTTTTGTCTTGGCGATAAATTGAAAGTTAGAGTAATTAAGGTTGAACTTAGTAAAAGAAAAATTGATTTTGAGCTGATAAAAAACTACCAATGAAATAATAAATAATTAAAGTTTTGGGAAAAAGATTAAAAAAATAAGTCAAGACCAGAGCCAAAATTAGAACTTAAAATAATTTAAACTTTATATCGAGGCAGGCCAAAAATGATTAAAAATAAAAATGATGTTCGATACAGTTGGCTATTTGGGTTACATGCCGTCTATCCTGTATTGAAAACTTCTGGCTCGAAAATCAAGGAACTAAGAGTTCAAAAAGGACGGGATGATCAAAGATTTAAAAAAATTATAAATCTAGCTGAACTACAAGATATATCGATTTTTTGGGTTACTCGCTCAGATTTAGATGAGTTATCTGGTGGCTCTCATCAAGGCGTGGCAGCTTTATGTGAAAATACCAAGGTCTATGACGAGAGTTATTTGTTTGAGTTGATAGATAATTTGGAAAAAATTCCTTTTTTATTAATTTTGGATAGCTTGACTGACCCTCATAATCTTGGCGCTTGTATGCGTTCGGCAGAAGCCGCTGGGATTCAAGCTGTTATTATTCCTAAGAATAATGCTGTTGGAATAACACCAGTGGTGCAGAAAGTTGCTTGCGGTGCTACAGAATTTATTCCTCTGATTGTCGTAACGAATTTATCTAGGACCTTAAAGTGCCTACAAGATAAAGGTATTTGGGTTATTGGCACTGCTGGTGAAGCTGAAAATGAATTGTATGACACTGACTTGCAAGGGCCGCTTGCCCTAGTAATGGGCGCTGAAGAGAAGGGTATGAGAAGACTTACAAGAGAAAATTGCGATATCCTTGTTAAGATTCCTATGATGGGGCTCATTAATAGCTTAAATGTTTCAGTTGCCACAGGGATTTGTTTATTTGAGGCTACAAGGCAGAGAAAGAAAAGGCAAACTAAGGTATGAGCTCAAAAAAACTCTTGAATATTAGAGTTATAGAAAAGAATAAAGTAGCAACTGATAATTTTGTTTTAAACTTTCCTAACGTCATCAGTTCTATCAGAGTAGCACTATCCCCTGTACTTTTGTTTTTGGCTATCCAGCAAAAAGAAAATTTATTTTTATGGATATTAGCAGCTTCATTAATAACAGATTTTTTTGATGGTTATTTAGCTAGACATCTGAAACAAGTGACTAAATTTGGTGCAAAACTTGACAGTTGGGCCGATTTAATAACTTATTCTGTAATGTTATTTGGATTGCTGCTTCTTTGGCCAGCTACTTTTAATAGTGAAGTTATATTCCTGCTTATTGCTTTTAGCAGTTGGATTGTCCCTCTATTGGTTTGTCAGTCGAGATTTGGTCGATTTCCTGCTTACCATACACTAGCAGCAAAGACGACAGCTATCTTAATCGCTCCAGCATATTTTATAGCAGTAATTTTTGGCAACACCATTTTTCTTAGGGGGGTTTTATTATTTTACATTTGGGTAGCTTTAGAGCAAGTAATAATTACCTCAATTTTGCCTAGATGGCAAAGCAATATTGCAGGTTTCTGGGTTGCAGCATCAATAGCTAGAAATGAGACTGACACTTAAATTTTTCCTATAAGGTTCAAATTTTTTTCAATTTAGTGACTAATTTTGAAATATAAAAGCCCGTGTTTGAGTAAAATTAAATGGAGTCTTTAGATTTATGCTTGAAATGCAAAGATTCTGCCCTTAAAATGCCGTTCTTCTAAATATTTAATTAGTTTCATATATACCAAAACTATAACTCCTTGTTGCATCACAAACGTGAGCAACTAACTACCCGTAAGGAGGTAAAATGCGTCATTACGAAATAGTATTTATGGTTCATCCAGACCAGAGCGACCAAGTTACTGGAATGATCGAACGCTACTCAGCAACCATTAACGAAGGTAGTGGAAAAGTTCATCGTCTAGAGGACTGGGGGAGAAGACACCTGGCATATCCAATTAATAAAATTCATAAAGCTCATTATGTACTTATGAATATAGAATGTAGCCAAGATATATTGCAGGAATTAAAAACAAATTTCCGTTATAACGATGCAGTAATAAGAAGTGTAGTTTTTGGTTGCAACGAAGCCATCACTGAAGAATCACCCATAGTCAAGGCTGATAAATCTGAACGAAAAGAGCGTTCAATTCCGCCTTCTGAGAAATCAGCTCCTTCAGAAGTACAAGATAAAAATTCAAATTCTGATTCTGTTGAAGCAACCACAAGCCTGACTGAGACAATAAATGCTGAAGCTGAAGAAACGAAACCCTCAGATGAGCCTTCAGATCTAAAGCCAGAAATCGATGTTTCAGCAGCAGAAGAGCCAGTAGTAGATACTGACATGCCAGTGGAAGAGGAGGATAAATAATGGCTAGATTTAATCGACGCCGCAAATTTTGTCGTTTTAGCGCTAAAGGTGCGGATATAATTGATTATAAGGATCTCGAGATGCTCAAACAGTACATTTCAGAAACTGGAAAAATCACGCCTAGCAGAATTACAGGGACCAAGGCTAAGTATCAAAGACAACTGTCAAATGCAATTAAGCGCGCTCGTTACTTAGCGTTACTTCCATACACTGACAGCCACGAATAAGAATTGTTTGATGCGCGCCTTAGCCGAATTGATTACTAGTGGCCGTACGCAAGCAGCAATAGTCGGCTTTTTCGGTAATATAATACCTCTCGTCTCTCCTGCAGCTGTATCATTGGTTACCTTAACCAAGGGGCTATCAGAAGGAGCATTGCTTTCACTATATGCGGCAACCCCTCTGATGATAATGATATATGCCAGCGATGCGAATACTGTTGTTACTATGCTTTCTATTTTTACAGTAGTCTGTGTCTTACTCGTTTCAAGTATCATGAGACTCAGGTCTTCATGGTCCGAAGCTTTATTTTTTATTACAGTATTTAGTGTTATATCGACTGTCTTTACATCAATTTTTTTTAATAGTAGTTTGATAGCTTTAGAAAATATAATTAGTGATTTTTTTGAAAATAATCAGCACAATAATGATTTTACATTAGATAGGAATTTCTTACTTGGCATCGCTAGTTATATTATTGCTTTGACCTCGATAGCCTCTTTGATATTGGGACGATGGTGGCAAGCAATGCTATTTAACCCAGGTGGTTTTAAGTTAGAGTTCCATCAGTTGAGATTTAGCAGCTCTTTTTCTGTTATCATCCTAATGGGAATGTTTGCTTGCGAATTTTTTCTAGACGGTCATACAAGTTGGTTCAGCTTATTAAGCTTACCGCTCATGTTAGGTGGAATAGCACTACTTCATTTTAGCGTTAATCTTTTTCAGCTAGGTAGTTTTTGGTTGGTAGGATTTTATTTGGCTCTTTTACTTTTGAGTCCTACTAGTATTATTTTAGTCGGGATAGGTTTTTTTGATAGCATTTTTAACATACGCCCAAAATTGAGTAGATATGTAAGATAAAATTATCAATTTGGTGCAAAAATAGATTTTAACAATAGAGGGTGTTCGAGATGGACGTTATTCTTCTTGAAAAAGTTGGAAATTTGGGAGATATTGGAGATAAAGTTAGCGTAAAGGCTGGATTTGGCCGAAATTATTTAATTCCTAATGGAAAGGCAGTATTTGCTACTGCTGAGAATTTAGTTAGTCTTGAGGCTCGTCGTAAAGAATTAGAAGCAGCCGCATCAGATAGTCTTAAAAAAGCAAAATCAAGAGCTACAAATATTGAAGCAATCAATTCTATAACTATTGCTGTTAATGCTAGTGAAGAAGGTAAGCTCTTCGGATCTGTTGGAACCAAAGATATTGCCGATACAATTATAAAGGCCGGCGTTCAGGTTGAAAAAAGTGAAGTAAGACTCCCTGATGGCTCGATTCGCGAGATAGGTGAATTCGATATTTCTATTCAGGTCCACGCCGATGTCACTCAGGTATTAAAGCTAATAATTGTTGCCGAATAAAACCAACTGTTCACTAGTAAGATAATATCAGTAATAATGAGTTAATTTATGATGGCTTTAACTACCATCGTGATACTCTATTGGGCGTTTTTTTATAGGTGACATTGACATGGTTAAAAATCCAACCATCGAGGAGAATCAATTACCCCATTCTGTCGAAGCTGAACAAGCTGTTATTGGTGGATTGATGCTAAATAATGGCTTCTTTGATACAGTTGCAGAATTAGTTGTCGAGTCTGATTTTTTTTCTGAAGATCATAGATTGATATTCAACACAATGCGCACGTTATCCTCAGCGCAAAAGCCGCTAGACGTGATTACTTTATCTGAAACACTTGAAAATACTAATAAATTGGAAGATGTTGGTGGCACAACTTATTTAGTTGAACTCTCAAATAATACACCCAGTTCTTCTAATGTTAAAGCTTATGCCCAAATAGTTTTAGAGCGCTCAATAATTAGAAAATTAATACTTGCAGCCACAGACATTGTCAGAAAAGGCCATAACCCTGTTGGTTGGGACAGCAATGAGCTCTTAGCTGATGCAGAAAAAAAACTTGCCGATATTATAGAGAGCAGGCCCAAACAAAGCGGTTTTAAGCACATCGACGAAGTAATTAAAGAAGCTATTTCGCGCATGGAGCAACTAGCAAACAGTAAATCAGAAATTACTGGGCTAAGCACAGGGTTTCTTGATCTTGACAGAATGACCTCAGGTTGGCAGAAGTCTGATTTAATAATTATTGCCGGAAGACCCTCGATGGGCAAAACTTCTTTTGCGATGAATATGGTCGAAAGTGCTATTCTCAGTCAAAAAAAACCTGTGCTTGTTTTTAGTATGGAAATGCCAGCTAATCAGTTAATGATAAGAATGATGGCTTCAATTGGTAAAATTAATTCTAATAATATGCGGTCTGGCAAGCTAGATGAGGGGGAGTGGTCAAGGCTTTCTAAGGCCACCAACCGTTTAAAAAATAGGCCTTTATATATCGATGACACTCCGGGAATTTCACCAATTGAGTTAAGAAATAGAGTTCGCCAGCTCGTCCGTGAGCACGGGGATATCGGCTTAATTATGGTTGATTATCTCCAGTTAATGAATGGAAGTATGCCTACTGAGAACCGCACCAATGAAATTACTCAGATATCTCGCGAGCTTAAGGCTGTAGCAAGAGAGTTTGATTGTCCAGTTTTGGCATTATCACAACTTAGCAGAAAATGTGAAGAACGAACAAACAAAAGACCTCTTAATTCAGACCTTCGCGAATCTGGGGCAATTGAACAGGATGCAGATGTTGTTGCGTTTATATATCGCGAAGAGGTCTACGATAAAGATAATCTTGATCTCAAGGGTATTGCAGAAATAATTATTGGTAAACAAAGAAATGGACCAATTGGTGATTGTAAGCTTACTTTCCTTGATACGTATACACGATTTGAGAATTATGCCCAAGAGTATTCCTCCGACTAATAAGGTTTATTGGTGCCTGTAGATGCAAATTTTTAGAACAATTGCTGGTATCGTACCGGTACTTAATGAATATAAAGCACAGTGCAAAAAAATTGGTTTTGTGCCAACTATGGGCAATTTACATGATGGACATATCGAATTAATAAAGCTTGCCCAAAAAAATAACGATATAGTGGTTTGTTCAATTTTTGTTAATGGTCTTCAATTTGGATTAAATGAGGATTGGGATAAATACCCAAGAACTTTCGAAAAGGATTGTAGCAAACTTCAATCCATATCATGTGAAGTTCTTTTTCATCCAGACGAAAATCAGATGTATCCAAATGGATTAGATTCGCAAACTAAGGTAACCTGCTCTTCAATGACAAATTTTCTTTGTGGTGCAAGTCGACCAGGCCATTTTGAGGGTGTAACTACTGTGGTCTCTAAACTTTTAAATATCATTCAGCCTAACGAGTTAATTTTGGGCAGGAAAGATTTCCAACAGATGGCAATATTACGCCGGATGGTTGAAGATCTTTGCTTTCCGGTTAATATTATCGAAGCAAACATCCATCGTGAAACGGATGGATTAGCCATGAGCTCTAGGAATTCATTTCTCACAGTTTCTGAGAGAGCTAAGGCATCTCAATTATACAAAAGCTTAAATTGGGTGGTCAAAATGATAAAATTGGGTAATAAAGATTTTAATTTTTTACAAAAAGAAGCATCCAAACAAATAAATGAGGCAGGCTTTAGAGTCGATTATGTTTCTGTCTGTAACAGTAAAACTCTTGAAATAGCTGCAGTTGACGATGTTGAAATTACTGTTCTGGGTGCCATGTATAGTAATTCTGCAAGATTAATTGATAATATTTCCCTAAATAGCTAGAGGAACAGAGCATGTTAAGCACTCTATTAAAAGCCAAGTTACATATGTGTACAATAACTCAGGCAGAGTTGTTGTATGACGGTTCTTGTGCCATAGATTCAAATTTACTTGATATTGCCGGATTGCAAGAGTTTGAGCAAATTGATATTTACAATATTAATAATGGCGAGAGACTAACTACATATATTATCAAAGCTGACGCTGGTTCAGGGATTATATCAATGAATGGAGCTGCAGCTAGAAAATGTCAAGTAGGTGATCAAATTATTATTGCAGCATACGCACAATATAACCCAGAGGAAGCTGCTGAACTTAAACCCAAATTGGTCTACCTCAATAAAGATAATACCGTAAAACGTACCAGTAATTTAATACCTGCTCAAAAGTTATAATAGTAATTCTAAGATCATTTGATCAAAAAATAAAAAACGGCTTTTGACCTATTGCTTACAAACTTAAACTAATACCACTAATAGGACTTCTTAATGCCCTCATTTGATATTGTCTCAGAAGTAAAGTCAGAAGAAATTCGCAATGCAACAGAAAACACCGTACGAGAAATAGCCACACGTTTTGATTTTAGAGGGGTAGATGCTGGTGCTGAGTTAAATAATGATGAAGTCCTACTATCTGCCGAAGCAGACTTTCAGTGCCAACAACTATTAGATATTTTCCGAAGCAACTTAATAAAAAGAAAAATCGATTCTAAAGCTATTGATCCAGAAAAAAAACCGCTTCATAGTGGAAAATCTTTTTTTTTGAGGGTGCGATTTACAAAAGGAATTGATCAAGTGGTAGCAAAAAAAATCATTTATCTAATAAAGAATACAAAATTAAAGATTCAGACGAGCATACAAGGTGATAAATTAAGAGTTACCGGTAAAAATCGAAATGACTTGCAGACAGTTATCGCTTTAGTGCGTGATGCAGATTTAGGGCAGCCATTTCAGTTCAACAATTTTAGGGATTAAAAATAAAGGTGAAGCTAAATTTTTTATGATCATAAAATTTATTACTTGTATCGAAGAATAAAAAATTAGAAGGAGATTAGGGTTATGTCTGATGTAAAAATATACCCTGTGCATAAAAATTTTAAAGAACAGGCCCATATAGAACTTAAAACTTATAAAAGTATGTACCTTGAGTCTATTGAGAATGGTGATAGCTTTTGGGCTAAGCAAGCCAAAGAGTTTTTAAATTGGGAGCTATCTTCGAATCATATTAGCTCTTATGATTTTTCTACAGGCCAGGCTTCGTGGTTTTCTGATGGCAAACTAAACGCATCTGTCAATTGTATAGACCGACATTTGCCAACTAAAGCAAACCAAGCAGCTATTATTTGGGAGGGCGACAACCCTGAAGATAGTGAAACAATTTCTTACCGCAAACTAAGTGATCATGTAAACAAGTTATCTAATGCTCTGAGGGCTCGTAATGTCAGGAAGGGGGATAGGGTGTGTATCTATATGCCTATGATCCCTGAAGCATTATATGCAATGTTGGCTTGCGCACGTATTGGCGCTATTCATTCAGTCGTATTTGGTGGCTTTTCTCCGGAAGCACTTAAAGATCGTATAATAGATTCTGATTGTAGTGTTGTTATTACTGCTGACGAAGGAGTCAGAGGGGGTAAAAAAATACCTTTAAAGGTTAATGCAGATATAGCTTTATCCGTATGCCCTTCAGTTCATACATGTTTTGTTGTGTCTCGTACAGAAAGTAAGATTGACTGGGTCGATAAGAGAGATATTTGGTACCACGACGCTATAAAAAATGAAAAAACATATTGCCAACCCGAAACTATGGATGCCGAGGATCCACTTTTCATTCTCTATACATCCGGTTCGACAGGAAAACCAAAGGGTGTCTTACACACAACCGCAGGATATTTACTTCAAGCTGCTATGACCCATAAATATGTTTTTGACTATAAAGATAATGATATTTATTGGTGTACTGCAGATGTTGGTTGGGTTACTGGTCACAGCTATATTGTTTATGGACCACTTTGTAATGGAGCTACGACTTTAGTATTTGAGGGAGTTCCAACTTATCCTGACGCATCTCGCTTCTGGCAAATTATTGATAAACATAAAGTCTCTATTTTTTATACAGCACCAACAGCTATACGCTCATTGCTGGCAGCAGGTAACGATTATGTAAAAAGAACAAATCGTAAATCGCTCCGATTACTTGGAACAGTTGGAGAGCCAATTAATCCCGAAGCATGGGAATGGTATTACCACATCATCGGTAACTCTAATTGCCCTATAGTTGATACTTGGTGGCAAACCGAAACTGGAGCACATATGCTTACACCTTTTCCGGGCGTTCACGACATGAAGCCTGGCTGTGCTACTGCTCCATTTTTTGGTATCGAGCCTGCGCTAGTTAATAATGCTGGAGAATTAATAGATGGACCTGGGGAGGGAAACTTGGTGATAAAATCTTCATGGCCATCACAAATTCGCGGTGTATATGGTGATATGACTCGATTTAAAGATACATATTTTAGTACTTTCCCAGGCTACTATTTCACTGGAGACGGAGCCCGTAGAGATAAAGATGGACATTATTGGATCACTGGTAGAGTTGATGATGTTCTTAATATTTCAGGACATCGAATAGGAACCGCTGAAATAGAGAGCGCGTTAGTCCTGCATGCTGATGTTGCTGAGGCAGCAGTTGTAGGCTGCCCCCATGATATTAAAGGGCAAGGTATTTATGCATATGTGACACTTATGTCAAATACAAAATTAACCGATGGATTTTATACTGAACTGAGTAATATATGTAAAAAAGAAATAGGCTCTTTCTCAAAACCAGACTATATCCAGTTATCGCCAGGACTACCAAAGACTCGCTCGGGTAAAATTATGCGGCGTATCTTGAGAAAAATAGCATCAAATGAACTTAATAGTTTAGGTGATATGTCAACATTAGCTGACCCATCCATAGTTCGTGATTTAATCGGTAGTAGGTTGAATAAATAGTTTTAAGCTGTTAACAGTTTTAGAGAGGTATTAATGATATGGGAAGAGCTTACCAAAATCGCAAAGAATCGATGGCTAAAACTTCTGATATGAAGGCAAAGATATATAGTCGCTATGGACGAGAAATTTACGTTTTAGCTAAATCGGCAGGTCCAGATCCTAGTGGAAATTTACTGTTGCGTAATTTGATTGATAGAGCTAAAAAAGATCAAGTTCCCGCTCACGTAATCGATAGGGCAATCGAAAAAGCAAAAGGCGGGTCAGGAGAAGATTTTTCACCAGCCAGATATGAAGGATATGGTCCCGGCGGGATGATGGCTATTATTGAATGCTTGACGGATAACCCTAATAGAACTTTTGGAGACGTTCGCCTCGCATTTACAAAAACAGATTGTAAAATAGGTACGCAAGGAAGCGTCATTCATCAATTCGATCATTTGGCTATATTTATATTTGACTTTGACAACGAAGAAATACCCTTTGAGAGCTTAATAGAATCAGATATAGATATCATTGACATCGAGAACGAAGATGGCAGGATATCAATTTTCGTTTCAAACACTGATTATTTCAAAGCAAAACAAGCAATATTAAATAGCTGTGGTGATCTGAATTTTGAGATTGATGAAATACAGTATTTACCACACGAGTATGTTCACATTACTGGAGACGACATTCTTTTGTTTGAGAAATTTATGAGGATGCTTAATGAGCTAGATGATGTTCAGCATGTTTATCATAATGCAAAATTAGAATGAAAAAAAACATAAATTTAGTTAAAACTCACTATAAATAGCCACAAGATAACTAAAACAATCTAAATTATTAATTTAAAAACCTTTTACGTGACGCCAAGATCTCTTCACATGCTGCAGCAGCATCTTCCCATGCCTCAACTTTAACCCATTTTCCTGGTTCAAGGGCCTTGTAGTTTTCAAAGTAGTGTTGAATTTGTTTGATCAGGAGTTCAGGCAAGTCGGATATTTCATTTACATGATCATATAATTTAGAAAGTTTTGTATGAGGCACAGCAAGCAATTTTGCATCTACACCAGATTCGTCTGACATGTTCAATACACCAATAGGCC
>NYXF01000034.1 GCA_002685455.1 Porticoccus sp.
TTGATCATTGCTAGCACTGCATCTGCTGCTTCTTGCCCCTTATTACTTTGAACCAATGCGACAGATTCTTCTGGTAAACAGGCGCGATGTCTAGCCTGAGCAAGATTGTCTACAGTCAAAAGCCCGAAGCCAACTGGTATATTAGTCTTAAGGGCTACTTCTCCTAGACCTCTTGTTGTCTCTTGGCATACATAATCGAAGTGTGGAGTTTCTCCACGAACCACACAACCAAGAGCAATAATACCCTCATATCTTGATATTTTTGAGCGGGTAGTTAATTTTTGACAAGCAAGCGGTAATTCAAATGCGCCCGGGACTCTAAATATATCAATATTTTTCTTGGGAACCCCTGAGCTTTTCAATGAAAACTTTGCGCCTTCAATAAGATTATCAGTAATATTAGAATTCCAATTAGATGCAACTATAGCAATGCGAATATCAGTCGTCTGATCTATATTTACTTTTAAAGTATTATTTTTACCGATATATTTTATGCTCATTTCTAGATCCTCGATATTTTATACAAAGCACTTTTTTAAACTAACTATTCAGAGCAAACATTATTCGCAACTTATATACTCTACAACTTCTAGATCAAATCCAGAAATTGCTATGAACCTAAAAGGTGCACTCAGTAACCTCATTTTATGCACCCCAAGATTCATTAAAATTTGTGAACCTGTGCCTACTTGCTGGTAAACAACATCACTGGCTTTTTTTGGTGTTGGGCTAATAATTTCATCAATGCCGGAATCTATGTCATCCGCATTCTCTGGATAATAAAGAAAGACGACCACTCCTTTTTCCTCTTCTGCAACTTTTTTCATCGCACTGGACAAAGTCCAGTTTTTATAGCCTGCCGGTGACTCAATACCAAATAGGTCTCTGGCGGATTTATTAATATGGACTCTTACAAGCGGGGGTTCTCCCTGGGAAATATCACCCATAACTAGAGCAAAATGTTTTTCATTGCGAACTATATCTAGATAGGTGTGAAGAATAAAATTTCCATACTCTGTTGTTATATTTCTTTTACTTATGCAGTCAATAGTTTTTTCGGTTACCAAACGATAATGGATTAAATCAGCAATGGTGCCTATTTTGAGGTTGTGTTTTTTCGCAAAAACATCAAGATCACCTCGGCGAGCCATAGTGCCGTCTTCATTCATAATTTCAACTATTACCGCAGCTGCCTCTAAGCCAGCTATTCTAGCTAAATCACACCCAGCTTCAGTATGGCCTGCTCGACATAGAACGCCGCCAGCTTCTGCCTGAAGAGGAAATATATGGCCCGGCTGGACAATATCTTTCTTCATCGCGCTATCAGCAACTGCTGCCCGTATTGTACGGGCTCTATCCGCAGCAGATATACCTGTTGTTATACCAGATGCAGCTTCAATAGAGACAGTAAAATTTGTAGCACGGCTTGCCCTGTTTACACTGACCATCAAAGGTAGATCTAATTGCCTACATCTTTGTTCTGTTAACGTTAAGCAGATTAATCCGCGTCCGTGAGTTGCCATAAAATTTATATCTTCTGGCTCAACCATAGTCGCAGCTATAATTAAGTCACCCTCATTTTCACGATTTTCATCGTCCATGAGGATGACCATTTTACCTTGCCGAATATCTTCAAGTATTTCTTCTGTACTATTTATCTTCATAATAATGTTCAAACCAAAATTTAAAAACCATTGGAATTTCTTACTATAAAAAGGACTATTCAGTCATGCCTTTTTTCACTTTGCATAAGTCGTTCCACATAACGAGCAATTACATCTACTTCTATATTTACTCTTGTTCCTTTCTTGTAAGTGTTCATTGCAGTGTGCTCGAGGGTATAAGGAACGATATTTAATTCAAATTCTAACTTTTCAATTTTATTAACGGTCAAACTTATTCCATCAATAGTAATTGATCCTTTCTGCGCAATATATTTCGCTAATTTTGCTGGTGCACGTAGTCGAAAGCGTTCGGAACGAGCATCTGAGAAACGGTCTACAACCTCACCTATACCATCAACATGGCCAAGAACTAAATGGCCGCCGAGCCTCATATCTATAGTAAGTGAGCGCTCAAGATTAACTTTAGTACCGATACTCCAATTTTCGATGGAAGTAACTGATAGCGTCTCAGAAGAAACATCTGACTCGTATCCGTCCTGACACAACCGTGCAACGGTTAAACAAACACCATTGGTTGCTATACTATCCCCAAGCTGAATTTTTGATACATTCAGTTGGTTTGTTTTTACACGCAACTTAATATCACCCTTACATTGTTCTAGAGCAATAATCTCTCCTACTTCTTCTATGATACCGGTAAACATATTTATTATTTCTCTACATTAAAACTTTATTTTTTATATGCGCAGTTATACGCGTGTCAACGCCCACTTGTCTTATGTCTTTAATATCTAATTCTATACCTTGGTTTAAATGAGTAAATGGAAGACTAAGTAACGGTCTTGCTATATTACCTAAAAGCTTAGGCGCCATATAAAGTACAAGTTCGTCCACTAAATTTAATTGCATAAAGGCACCTGCCAATATTGGTCCTGATTCAATAAGAACATTATTGCATTCTTTTTTAGCTAATAATTTCATTAATTTTAAGAGGTCAACTTTTCCAGAGCTATCTGGTATGCATACTGTCTCAAGATTTTTTATATTTGAATATTTACTCTCTGTTGCTGTAGCAATAAGAACAGTCCCAAGTCCTGTTAAAATTTTTGCATCTTTTGGTAATTTAAGTTTGCTATCAACAACAACTAAAAGCGGTTGTTTTGGCCTTAGTAAATTTTTTGATATCGAGGTTACATTTTTATATCTAACTGACAATGACGGATCATCATGCAAAACGGTGCCAATACCAGTAATTATAGCGCAATTTTGAGCTCTCAATTTCTGAACATCTTCCCGAGCATGCACTCCAGTAATCCACTGACTCTTCCCATCGCCCATTGCGGTACGACCATCTAAGCTCATTGCAAGCTTAATGGTTATTCTAGGCAGACCTAGTTGATGTCTTTTAATATAGCCAGGATTAAGAAGCCGGGCTTCAGATTCTAGTAAAGGACCCTCAACTGAAATGCCGGCCTCTTTCAATTTTAAAAGACCTTGACCGCTTACAATTGGATTAGGATCAGCCATACCATATACAACTCTCTTAATCCCAGCTCTTACTAGGGCATCTNCACAGGGTCCNGTTTTTCCCTTATGATTGCATGGTTCAAGTGTAATATAGGCTGTGGCGTCAATAGAGGGCCCACTTAAAGACTTAAGTGCGTTTATTTCAGCATGATCTTGGCCAGCTATTAGATGCCACCCTTCACCAATAATCTTCCCATTTTTTGCAAGAACACAACCAACAGATGGATTCGGCATGCATGTATTTTTACCTTTTAGAGCTAGTCTCAATGCTTTAGCCATCATCTGAAGATCTTCGCTATCTGGGCCCTTTATGTTCTTCATATAAAATTAATTCCTAGTCTTTTCGGATCCTTTTTTTTCTAAACGATCAAGCTCAGCTCTAAATTCACTAAGATCTTGGAAGCTACGGTAAACAGACGCAAAACGAACGTATGCAACTTCGTCAAGCTCCCTTAACTCAGACATGACTCTTTCCCCAACCATTCTTGAGGTTATCTCCCTTTCTCCAGTTGCTCTCAAGCTGTGCTGAATATGTGATATTGCATCTTCAATTTCATCGATACTCACCGGGCGTTTCTCAAGAGCCCGTAGAAGACCTGCCCTAAGTTTTTCTTCGTCATATGGTTCACGTGTTTCATCACTTTTTATCACCCTTGGCATAACTAACTCAGCAAGTTCATATGTTGTGAAACGCTCACGACATGATGTGCATTCGCGTCTACGTCTAACTTGACCCCCCTCTGAAACAAGCCGAGAGTCAATAACCTTGGTATCTTCTGCACCACAAAAAGGACAATACATAAAAATCTCTTTATTTAAATAAATAAAGTAAGATTATACCACATTGAAATGATCTCTCGGCATCGCAAGATCTGTCAGAGGTTAAAGCATTTAAGTTAAGATATCACAATTGATAAAATTTATTAGCTATATACAGGGAACCTACCGCATAGCTCGAGAACTTTGTTTTTTACTTCTGGAATTATTATATCTGAGGTTCCATCTTCCAAGCTATTAAGAACATCGCATATCCAATGAGCAAGTTGCGTTGATTCTAACTCTGTGAACCCCCGGGTCGTGATGGCGGGTGTGCCTATCCTTAATCCAGAGGTTACAAAAGGCGAACGAGGATCGTTAGGAACAGCGTTCTTATTAACAGTTATGAATGCTTCGCCTAGAGCTTCGTCAGCATCTTTTCCAGTGTATTCTTTGCCAATAAGATCAACTAACATAAGATGGTTTTCAGTTCCACCGGATACTATTTTAATTTTTCTTTCTATAAAGGTAGCTGCCATTGCTTTTGCATTTTTTAATACTTGTTGTTGATAAACTTTGAATTCTTTAGTTAGAGCCTCTTTAAAAGAAATAGCCTTAGCAGCTATAACATGGCACAAGGGGCCTCCTTGACCACCAGGAAATATAGCGGAATTAAACTTTTTCGCTAAATCTTCATTATTGGTCAAGATAATTCCACCACGTGGACCGCGTAGCGTCTTATGCGTAGTCGATGTAACAGCGTCAGCAAAAGGAATCGGGCTAGGATAAACACCTGCAGCAACTAAACCTGATACATGTGCCATATCAACTAAGAGGTAAGCTTCCACTTCATCGGCGATTTCTCTAAAACGTCTCCAATCCAAAATACCGGAGTAAGCAGAAAATCCAGCTATGATCAACTTAGGTTTGCACTGGATTGCCAATTTTTCTATTTCATTATAATCAACTAGACCAGTTTCTGGATTTAATCCATATTGGACAGAATTATAAATTTTCCCTGAAAAGCTAGGTTTTGCCCCATGGGTTAAGTGGCCGCCAGCATCTAAGCTCATGCCAAGTATAGTATCACCCGCTGAACAAAGAGCTAAGAACACGGCAGAATTTGCTTGTGATCCAGAGTGGGGCTGAACATTTGCGAAATTTACCCCAAAGAGCTCTTTCGCTCTTTTGATAGCAAGTTCTTCTGTTTGGTCAACAAATTCACAACCACCATAATAACGTTTACTGGGGTATCCTTCAGCATACTTATTAGTTAGCTTTGATCCTTGTGCAGCCATTACAGCTGGACTGGTATAATTTTCCGATGCGATGAGCTCGATGTGGTCTTCTTGACGTTTCGACTCACTTTTCATCGATCCCCAGATTTCAGGATCAAAATTCTCTATAGTTCGGTTTTTATCAAACATCCGTGTCACACAATAAATTTTTATTAAAAAAACAAGAAATTATAATTTTAAATTGTACACAAATTCCAATGAAAACTACATGACTTTTAGGCCTTTATGTTCTTATAAAAATATATATACCCTACAATTTACATATTACGCCTATATAATCCACCAATGTTATATAAAGCTGAACTTAATTGTCCTAGAGAGTTGTATTTAGCAGCTTCCATGAGGTAAGAAAATGTATTTTCTTGATTCAACGCCGCTTTCTGCAAATCACTAATTGACTTATCTGCGGTAACTTTATTAAGCCTAGTATATGCCTTTAATACATCAACCTGGAGTTGCTTTTCAATACTGTCAGATCTTGCTAACTCACGTCCCTCTATGATCTCTCTTTCCTCTTGGCTCGGCAAGAAAGTATTAATACCTATCAATGGAAGACTACCGTCATGTTTTTTGTGTTCATAAATCATACTTTCCTCTTGAATTTTACCTCTTTGGTACATGGTATCCATTGCTCCTAAAACTCCTCCACGCTCAGAAATTCTATCAAATTCTTTGTAGACTGCCTCTTCTACAAGATCCGTCAATTGCTCAACTATAAACGATCCTTGCCATGGGTTTTCACAGAAATTTAGGCCAAATTCACGGTTAATAATTAACTGTATTGCCATAGCGCGTCGAACTGACTCAGATGTTGGTGTAGTAATAGCTTCATCATATGCATTCGTATGCAGGCTATTCGTATTATCGAATATTGCATACAATGCTTGTAGGGTAGTACGAATATCGTTGAAGCTCATCTCTTGTGCATGTAAGCTGCGCCCAGATGTCTGAATATGATACTTAAGCATCTGGCTTCGTGGGTTCGCGTCATATCTTTCTTTCATTGCTCTGGCCCAAATACGTCGAGCAACTCTTCCCATCACAGCATATTCAGGGTCCATGCCATTCGAAAAGAAAAAACTGAAATTTGACACAAAATCGTCTATTTTCATTCCTCTCGATAAGTAATATTCTACTAAAGTAAAACCATTTGATAGAGTAAACGCTAACTGTGAAATTGGGTTCGCGCCTGCTTCTGCGATATGATAACCACTAACTGAAACACTGTAATAATTTGATATCTTGTTTTCAATAAAGTACTCCTGTACGTCACCCATCAACCGCATTGCAAAATTTGTAGAAAAAATGCAAGTATTTTGCGCCTGATCTTCTTTGAGAATATCTGCCTGAACAGTTCCACGAACTGACGATAGAGCAGCTGCTTTAATTTTTGAATAAACCTTATTCTCAACTAATTTATCACCAGTTATACCTAACATAGCTAAACCTAGGCCATTGTGACCCTCTGGCAATTTTCCTTTGTAAGTTGGTCTTTTTTTGCCTTTAAAAAAATTACGTATTTTGAGCTCAGCTTCGCTCCATAGGTTCTTTTCTTTAAGATAAATTTCAACTTGCTGATCAATCACGGTATTCATGAAGAAAGCAAGTATCATCGGTGCCGGTCCGTTTATAGTCATAGATACTGAAGTTTTTGAAGAGCAAAGATTAAAACCAGAGTATAGTTTTTTCATATCATCTAATGTAGCAATTGAAACTCCAGAGTTACCAATTTTCCCCCAAATATCAGGACGAACGTCTGGGTCAGCACCGTAAAGTGTTACAGAATCAAAAGCTGTAGAAAGCCTTATAGCTGGTAAGTCAGACGATAAGTGATGGAATCTACAGTTGGTCTTTTCTGGGGTTCCCTCACCTGCGAACATTCTTGAAGGATCCTCTCCAGATCTTCGATAAGAAAAAACACCAGCAGTATATGGATAATCACCTGGCAAATTCTCAGAAAGTAAAAAATTTAAAACTTCCCCCCAATCACGATATTGAGGAGCTGCAACCTTTGGAATCTTTAGTTGACTCAAAGAGGTTAAAAAATTATCGCCTTCAATAACTCTATCTCTTACAGAGTAAGAGTATTTTTCTGATTCGACTGCTGATTTTTTTTTCTTCCATTTTTTTATAAGTTTCTTCGAATCATCGGTTATCTTATTAACAGCATCTTGGTATGTTGCTCGTAGTTTAATGAGGGTCTTATCCGAATTTGACTGTGTTAATTGGGATTCTAAATATCTCTCTAGGGGATCCGGAAGCATTTTGTCCTTAATTTTTTTTAGCATGCTATAAGCGTGATGAGCCTCGGATGCAAGCTCAACTTGAGCTTTATTTTTTGCAAAGATCTGTCGTCCATTCTCGCTAATCTCAGAAAGATATCGGGCTCTATTTTCAGGAATCAGAACATCTGGCTTTGAGTAGATAAAATCATCGGCTCCTTCAGGAACCCAGATTTTTTCATCTAATCTCTTTTTTTGGGTGATAAGCTTACACAGATTGTAAAAAGCATGACTTAAGCCTGGATCATTAAATTGGTTAGCAACAGCTGGACAGACTGGTATATCAATATCTAGTGGATCAAAAGCATTATGATTCCTTCTCCATTGCTTTCGGATATCACGAAGTGCATCCTCTGAACCTCTTTTTTCGAACTTATTTAAAATAACTAGGTCCGCATAATCAACCATATCGATTTTTTCAAGCTGAGTAGCTGCACCATAATCACTAGTCATCACATAAACTGATAGATCAACAATATCGATTATTTGTGAATCGCTTTGGCCAATACCGGCTGTCTCAACAAGAATCAAATCGTAACCTATAGACCCCAAGAACAAAGTTATGTCACCCAGTACTTCGTTAGTCGCTAGATGTTGTCTTCTTGTCGCCATTGACCTCATAAATATATTTGGGGAGGAAAGGCTGTTCATTCTAATTCTATCACCTAGTAATGCTCCTCCCGTTTTTCGTCGAGTTGGATCTACAGCCAAAACAGCTATACGAATATCTGGTCTATTTCTTAAAAATCTCTCTAGTAACTCATCTACAACGCTGCTTTTACCTGCTCCGCCAGTGCCAGTAATTCCAATTACTGGCCTTTCTAAAGCTGACTTTTTCCATTTATTTTTTAACTTTTTGAATGAATCTGCGGGTATATTCCTATTTTCTATAGCAGAAATAGCCTCAGATATAATAATCTCATCATCAATATCTACTTTACTGTATAAATTAAGGTGATCTGTTTGGTGAATACTTGCTCTTTCTTCTTTCACACCAGATCTAACAATTTGAAATAAATCATCTATCATACCAACTAAGCCCATCTCCATACCCTGTTCGGGATGATAAATGCGACTGACACCTGCAGACTCAAGAAGCTTGATTTCTTCGAGAGAGATAGTACCGCCGCCGCCGCCAAAAACTTTTATATGCTCAGCACTATTTTCTTTAAGGAGTTCCAACAGATAAGTAAAATATTCCATATGTCCGCCTTGATATGAGCTTATGGCAATACCGTCAACATCTTCCTGGATAGCTGCACGAACAACCTCGCATACACTTCTGTTGTGGCCCAAATGAACCACCTCAGCACCTTTGGATTGAATTAATCTTCGGATAACATTAATAGCAGCATCATGTCCATCAAAAAGAGAGGTGGCTGTAAGAAACCGTAACGGCTTATGATTTTTTTTATCTTTTATTTTAGTGGTTAAATTTTTCATTGCTAAGATTCCATACCTAAATAAAACTATTTTATAATTTTCAATCAATTGTTCAGTAATAAACAATTTCTGTCAGCTGCATATTTACGTTAATATATGATATAGACTTATTAATAGATACCTATAAATATTATGGCTCAGTACGTTTATACTATGAATCGCGTTAGTAAAATTGTTCCTCCAAAGCGCGAGATTTTAAAAGATATTTCCTTGTCATTTTTCCCCGGGGCAAAAATTGGTGTGCTTGGTTTGAATGGGTCAGGTAAGTCATCTCTTCTTAATATCATGTCAGGAATTGATACTGATATTCAAGGCGAGGCTACGCCAATGCCAAACATTAAAATAGGTTATCTCTGTCAAGAGCCTCTCCTTGATCATAAAAAAAATGTTCGCCAAAATGTCGAGGAAGGTGCTTTAGAAGCATTAGAGGCTCTAAAAGAGCTTGAGCAAATTTATGTTGATTACGCTGAACCAGATGCAGACTTTGATAAACTTGCAAAGCGGCAAGAACAGCTAGAGAACATCATTGAGCTTTGGGACGCGCACAATTTAGATAATCAGCTCAGCATTGCAGGAGATGCATTAAGGCTTCCTCCGTGGGATTCAGATATTTCTAAATTATCAGGTGGGGAAAAGCGAAGAGTGGCATTATGTAAATTGCTTATCTCTAAACCAGACATGATTTTACTCGATGAGCCAACGAACCACCTAGATGCAGAATCAGTATACTGGTTGGAAAAATTCCTTGAAGAATTTTCAGGTACTGTTGTTGCTGTAACGCACGACAGATACTTTCTAGACAATGTTGCAGGTTGGATTTTGGAGCTAGATAGAGGTCATGGTATCCCTTATGAGGGTAACTATACAAATTGGCTAGAAACTAAAGAGGCGAGACTTAATATTGAAAAGAAACAAGAGGATGCACGTCAGCGCACAATTAAAAATGAGCTAGAATGGGTCAGACAAAATCCAAAGGGAAGACATGCAAAAAATAAAGCGCGATTAGCTCGTTTTGAAGAGATCAATTCACAAGAATTTCAAAGCCGTAACGAAACAAATGAGATCTTTATACCACCCGGACCTAGACTCGGAGAAAATGTTATTTCGTTCGATGGTGTTACCAAAAGTTTTGGTGATCAACTTCTGATTGATGATTTATCTCTAAAAATCCCTAAAGGTTCAATCGTAGGTATTGTTGGGGGAAATGGTTCGGGGAAATCTACCCTCTTCAAAATGATATGTGGGATAGAAAACCCTGATAAAGGTAATATTTCTATAGGAGAGTCAGTAAAACTGGCATTTGTTGATCAAAGCAGAGAAAACTTGGATGATAACCAAAGTGTATGGGAGGCGATTTCAGATAATCACGATACCCTCAAGATTGGGAGTTACGAAATATCCTCAAGAGCTTATGCTGGAAGGTTTAACTTTAAGGGTAACGATCAACAAAAAAAGGTCGGCGAACTCTCCGGTGGCGAAAGAGGGCGGCTACATTTAGGTATAACTTTAAAACAAGGTGCAAATGTATTGTTGTTAGATGAACCCTCCAATGATTTAGATATTGAAACGCTTAGGGCATTAGAAGAGGCTATCCAAAATTTTCCTGGTTGTGTACTGGTTATCTCCCATGATCGTTGGTTTCTGGATAGAATTTCAACACACATTTTGGCATATGAGGGCAACAGTGAAGTTAGATTTTTTGAAGGGAACTATAGTGAATACCACGCGGACCTTAAAAAAAGAAAAGGCTCTGATTCAGAGCCCAAACGTGTCAAATATAAGCGATTAAAAAATTAAATTTTATAAAAATTAGTTTCAGAATCGCTAGTCGTTTTTTCTATATAGGTGAAGATGGAGAGGTTCTCCAGATTCTGGGGTCCAATCAAAACCAATAGAGTCAAGCTTTAACATTTTTTCTTCTGTTAACCAACTATAAACCATATCTATGCGCTGTTTTATGACCCACTGGCCCAGTGCTAACTCTCCTGTAACCGATTCTTCGTCAGTTACATAATCTGATGGGACTAAACAATCGCCATTCTCTCCTTTATATATTTCTAAAGCAGCGAATGCTCTTTTCCAATCATATTCCCTGAGATCCCAAACATAGTCTACTGTACAAAGTCTTTGATATTTTTCTCTGGGGTAATTCCCCTCTGTAAGCCTTTGTGCTCTTGCCCAATCACCGAGCTCATAGTGCTCGCCTTCAGTAAGGTAGTTTTCGGGAACCAGACTATCACCATGCTTTTCTCTATACTTTTGTATTTCAGCAAAACCTTTTTCCCAGTGAGGCTCATGCGGATCCCAAACAAACTTTAGCTCATCTAAACGACTAATTTGATCCTCTGTAAGGAGACCATTTGCCCGATCTTGACGCAACTTTAGCAACCAAAAACCCAGTGTAAAGCCATCATCAGTTGAATAAAATTGAGGGACTAAAGTATTGGTGTGCTCTTTTCTGTAATCTACTAAGTGCTGATAAGCTATATCCCATGGAGTGCTTTCAGTTTCTTTTAGTTTTTGTGCTAAATCTTTATACATAATCTTTTTCTTCTTGGCTGGTCACTATTTCTACAAAGTTGATAAAACTAATGTTCATCAACAATATATAGATATAAGTTAATTAATAATTATAATCAAAGATTAAAGTTTATCAGCAAAATTATCACCGATCGACATTTTTTTCTAAAAATTAAAGGTTAAATTTATGACAAATAACGATGTATTGCGTCGCATTCGTTATATCCTTGATTATGACGATAAGAAAATGCTTAATATTTTTAGTCTAGGGGGTAAAACAATATCCTCTGATGCCTTAATTAAAAAATTGAAGAAAAATACTGAGTCAGATTTTTTAAATTGCAGTGATAATCACCTTGCAGCATTCCTTAATGGTCTAATTATTGAAAAAAGAGGGGAAAGAGACGGCTTGCAACCTTTACCTGAAAAAAAATTAAACAATAATATGATATTCACTAAGCTAAAAATTGCATTTCGTTTGAAATCGGATGATATTTTGGAGATGCTTTCTTTAGCTGATTTTGAATTGAGTTCACACGAACTAAGCTCTTTCTTTCGAAAAAAGACCCATAAAAATTATAGAGAGTGCAAAGATCAAGTTTTAAGATATTTTCTCAAAGGACTGCAGCTTAAATATAGGCAGCCAGATGCTAAAATAGATAAATCAAAGGACTCGGTTTGGAAATCTCTATCTTCTCAGGAGAAAAATTAATTTAAACGGTACAATTCATGCATTTTTAACACTTTAACGTTAATTATGTATACTAAAATACGTAGATCAACCAATATTTGATCTTAACCAGTGCAATTTTAATGTAAAATTGCACCAATATTACTCAACAGGATTATATGTCATGTTAAAACGGTTAAACCAAACATATAAGATTTCATTATCTTTATTTATTTTAATGATTCCTAGCTTAGGATATGCAGATTCATTAAATGGAGCTAATACAGCGTGGATTATAACTGCTACCGCGCTAGTTTTATTCATGACTATTCCCGGTTTATCGCTTTTTTATAGCGGCCTTGTTCGTGCAAAAAATGTCCTCTCTGTATTAATGCAGTGCTTCGCTATAACCTGTGTAGCATCAGTTATTTGGCTTATCTGCGGCTATAGTCTTGCATTTGGTGACGGGGGTTCACTTAATTCCTTTATCGGGAACTTCGATAATGTCATGCTCGCAAATGTTTTTGAAGATACTTTAAGCGGTGATATACCTGAATCTGTTTTCGTAATGTTTCAAATGACATTCGCTGTAATAACCCCAGCATTAATAGTTGGAGCTTTTGCTGAAAGGATTAAATTTTCTGCAGTATTAATTTTCAGCAGCTCATGGTTGATTTTAGTTTATATTCCTATTACACACTGGGTTTGGGGTGGAGGTTGGCTGATGCAACTGGGTCTTCTGGATTTTGCTGGTGGAACAGTCGTGCATATAACAGCTGGCACGGCTGCCTTAGTAGCTGCATTAGTTATTGGCAATAGAAGAGGATTTCAGAAGCAATCTATGACACCACACAACTTAACACTAACTGTTATTGGTGCCGGAATGTTATGGGTAGGATGGTTTGGATTTAATGCTGGATCAGCATTGGCAGCAAATGGAGACGCAGGAATGGCAATGCTTGTAACTCATATATCTGCAGCAACGGCATCTCTTGCTTGGATGATGATGGAGTGGTTGAAGCATGGCAAGCCGTCTGTGTTAGGCATTGTAACTGGGATGGTTGCAGGACTCGGAACTATAACACCAGCTTCAGGTTTTGTAGGCCCTGGAGGGGCTTTGATTATTGGATTTTCAGCTGGAATTGTTTGCTACTACGCAACACAATTAATAAAACAAACATTTAAAATCGATGATTCATTAGACGTTTTTCCTGTGCATGGGGTGGGAGGAATATTAGGGACAATTTTGGGTGGCTTTTTTGTTTCAAGCGAGCTTGGGGTTTTTAGCGGCCAGGGTCTCTCTGAAGGCGTCACCGTTATAGATCAATTAAGCATCCAAACGATTGGAGTAGTAAGTACTTTTTGTTATACCGCTATTGTTACTTACATTATACTTAAAATCATTGATGCTAAATTAGGTCTTCGCACATCGAAAGAAGATGAAGATTACGGTCTTGATACAACTCAGCATAATGAACGTGGTTACGACTTATAATTCTAACAGATAGGTGCATATAACTGAGAAATTAAGTAGCAGCTTAACTCTACTCTTTTTCTTGTTTTCGAGATCTTTCTAAGTAATTACACATTTTTTCTGTACCTTCTATAATTCTTGGTCCATGTCTTACCAGTAAATCTGGATCTATGAAATATACTTGTTTATCTTTAACAGCCCTCATTGAAGCTCTGTTTGCCCACCCACTTAACCATTTTTCTTCATTTTCTTTTTTAGTTCCCGCTATGATGACTTGAGGGTCAGATCTCACTAATGATTCCAAACTGACCTTTAACGCTATGGGTATGGCTTTTGAGAAAATATTAAACCCTCCACATAATTCAATTACATCAGATATTAAGTGTCGCCCACTAAGTGTCATAATTGGATTATCTGAGAGCTGATAAAAGACACTTATTTTTCGCCTATCACTATAATTTTCTTTCAGTTGACTCAATCTATTAATAAATTTATTTGCCTCGTTTTCACCTTTATCCTTAACACCTAATAATATTCCAAGTTTTCGAATTGTTGCAGCCACTCCCTCAAGTTTATTTGGCTCTGAAACATAAACAGAAAAGCCTAGTGACTTTAATTTATGAATTGCTTCTGAGCCATTACCGGAACCCCAAGCAAGAATAAGATCAGGCTGAATTTGTGCTATGGACTCGTAGCTAATTGTATTATGTGAGCCTATACGAGGAATTTTTTTTGCTGCCTCTGGGTAATTACTAAAACTCATTACCCCTACCAATTTCTCTCCTTGATCTATCGCAAAAACTAGTTCTGTAAGATGAGGAGAAAGACTAATTACCCGCTGTGCTGGCTTTACTAAAGCAATCTCACTTCCCATATCATCAGTAATGGTTAATCCAGCAACTGGATATAATAAAAAAATTGCGTTTACTCCAAAAACTACCAGGAAATTAAACCATTGGACTAATTTCTTATTCATTTGTAAGCCCTTAACTATCAACAATAAATATAATTTAATCAAATTACTGCTAGGAACCTCATCTAGATAACGATAAGAAGTTTTTGATTCTCAGGGTTTTCTTGAACTTTCACGCGCACACCAAAAACCTGCTCTATATTTTCTGCAGTAAAAACCTCTTTTGGTAAACCGGTTTTTACTGGTTTGCCGCACTCCATCATTATGACCTGATCAGAGCATTTCGCTGCTAAATTTAAATCATGCATAACCAATAAAATTCCTATGCCCTTAGAAGAAAAACTACTGACTATCTCCAAGGTTAATTGCTGGTGAGCCAAGTCAAAAGAAGAAGTTGGTTCATCTAAAAGCAAGAATCGATCATTATAATCCTTTTGTTTTGTATTTAGGTCCCATATTTGGGCCAGACTTCTAGCTAAATGTATACGTTGTTTCTCCCCGCCCGATAACTGAGTATATTGACGATTCGCAAGATAAGTTGCATCCACAATTTTTAGAGCAGCAGCTACAATCTCATCATCTCTTATTGAACCAGTATCATGCGGAATTCTGGCTAACAGAACAACTTCCTCAGCAGTAAAAGGGAAATCTAACGAAGAATGTTGTGGTAGAACCGATAAAGATTTTGCTCTATCAATAGGATCCCAATTATTAATATCCTTCCCATTAAATATTACAGAGCCAGATGTCGGTGAAATGTCGTTCGATAAGCAACGAAGTAGGGACGTTTTACCTGCTCCATTCGGGCCAACTATTGTTGTAATTTTTCCTGGCAAAATAGAAACATTTACGTCTCGCAACAAAAAGACCCCAGAACAATTAAGTGATAATTTTTCGGCTACAAGGGACATAAGTATTATCTCTGGATGCGGTGATGATTTTTGGTGAGCAACCAAAAGAAAAATGGTACGCCCAAGAGTGCTGTTAAAATACCAGTAGGTAGTTCAGCTGGGGCAACTATAATGCGCGCGAAACTATCAGCTACGATTAAAAGAATTGCGCCAAGTGCAGCTGAGCTAGGTATTAAATATCTATGGTCAGGACCGATGACTAGGCGAACCATATGAGGAACGACCAAACCCACAAAGGAAATCATACCTGCTACGGCAACTGATGTACCAACTCCTATTGCTGTCAATAAAATAATTCGCTGCTTCACTCTCTCGGTATCTATACCTAGGTGCCGTGCTTCTGATTCACCTAGTAAAAATGCATTAAGAGCTTGGCTTTGATTAGGGAGCGTTATTAATAATATGCTAGCAGCGATTCCAGTGATTCCAACGCGAAACCAATTAGCCGCATCCAAGCTACCCATTTGCCATAAACTCATACGCCGCAACATTTCATTATCTGCAACAAAGCTGAATATCCCGTTTAAGGCCCCAGCTAAAGCACTAATGGCAATGCCAACAAGTAGCATTGTCGGAACAGAAGTTCCAGTGGAAGAAGTCGATAATCGGTAAACTAATAAGACGGCCAAAGCGCCCCCTATAGATGCGCCAAAAGCGACTAGTGTGAGCCCAAAAAAACTACTGCTATGAAGCCAAGTACCACAGAATACAATCACAAAACTAGCCCCTGCGGATGCACCGCTGGAAACACCAATTAATGAGGGATCTGCTAAGGGGTTTCTAAACAATCCCTGCATCACTGCTCCGCAACATGCTAAACAAGCCCCCACTAAAGCTGCCAAGACTACTCGTGGAAATCGAATTGCGGAAAGAATTACCTCTTCATGGGAAACACTCGTTTGATTCGACGTGTTGCTACCGATATCCATTAGGCTGAGGATACTTAGCAGTGACTCTACAAACTTAGCAGGAGGAATAAAAACAGGGCCGACTAAAGTAGCTAAGATCATCATCGGTATCAATGAAAAAAAGAGGATCAAAGTAAATTTACGGGATTTGATGCCTCTCAAGGAGATTTCTCCATTCTAGTAATCTACGCCTTTACGCGCTTTAATATTCGACTGGTAGGCATGTTTGATATCTTTTATTTCCGAAACGGTATCAGCTATATCCTTTAAAGAGTTTCCACCACCCCTACCGGTTACTACAACGCTTTGACTGGGCGGTCGATTCGATAAAGCTTTGGTTACCATAGACTCGTCAAGGTATTTGTAACTGAGCATATAGGTTAGCTCGTCTATAATAACTAGATGGTAACTTGGATCAGACAGCATCGGCTCTACTACCTTCCAAGTAGTTTGTGCTGCAGCAATATCTGCATCACGATCTTGAGTATCCCAAGTAAACCCGGTACCCATTTGATAAAAATCCACTTGGGGGCAATGATCTTTAAGATATAATTCTTCGCCTGATAACTGTTCACCTTTTATGAACTGAACCACGCCAACCTTATATCCATAACCAAGTGAGCGAACAACCATACCGAAAGCAGAACTACTTTTACCTTTCCCGTCTCCTGTAAGGAGAATCATAACACCTTTTTCTTGATCGCATGCTTCGATATGCTGATCCACTTTTTCTTTTAATTTTTTCATTTTGCGCTTTTGACGCTCAGCTTGGTTTTCATCAGCCATTGTATTTCCCCCAAGTATCTAAACGATCAATTATAGCGCATAAGTAAGCTTTAATGCCCAATTAGAACCGTCCATATGATAGTCTTTTGAAGATGTCCTGTAATGCTTATCAAACACATTATTAGCCTTCAACTGCATCTTAACCTTTTCGGCGAGTTGGTAACTGAAACGAAAATCTAACAGACCATAGCCTCCTAAACTCCCGGTATTAGTTGTATCAGTATAGCGCTTACTAGTTGCATTAAAAGATGCTCCGGCATCCCAGCGAGAAAAGCTACGATCAATATCGAAAGTAAATTTCTTTTGGGCGCGTTTTTGAAGAAGCTTATCTGTTGTTTGATTGCGTGGATCTGTATAAGAAACACTGGTAGTAATATCCCATCCAGCAAGACTGGTATCTGCCCTAAACTCACCACCTTTAATTTTAGCGCTAGCGACATTACTGGGAACCCATCTATATGGGTATGCCTCTAAACCAGCCAATGCCCATTCGATAAGATTATCGATACGGTTCTGATAAATAGAAGCTTCCCATTTCCATACAGTATAATCTCCCCTGAATCCTAGCTCAAAATTCTCGGAATCCTCTGGAAGAAGGTCTGGATTACCAGCAGAATAGTCCCCTATGGGCCAGTATAGATCATTATAGGTTGGTGCTTTGAAGGCTTCCCCCCAACTGAAAATAATTCGATGACTTTTGCCTAGCTGTGCTCCTAACGAGATATTACTTGTGTTATGTTTTCCATTCTCTTCATTATCGTCCTCGCGGTATCCTAAAACATAATCAAAGATAGAGAAGTTTCCCTGATACTGAATGAAATATGCGCGGTTCATTCTATCTTTAACAAGGATACCCTGAGTATCAGTCCAATCTGTACTACCAACTGACTCGTCGTCATATAAATCTACGCCAAACGTTATTATCTGTTTATTAAATATTTCAATATCATTTTGCCAGGAATACTGATCTTTAGTAGTGCGAAAGTCTGACAAATCTGACCCATCTAGACCGTTGGTATCATCGATATCGTCCATGGATCGGCCTATAGAAATTTTAGAAAGCCACCAATCTTTTAAGGGTGCACTAACACTAAATCCTATATTTTGTATTATGCTATCTGAGAAGCGATCTCTCTCAGGGTTAAATTGCTCATCAAAATAACTGCGCGAGTGAGCTTCTAAAAAGCCGAGTCCGACATCAACACCGTTATCAAACGTATACCCAAAGTTAGTATTAATCGAATAATTTCTGTAACCATCACTGTCTCGATTCTGTTGTGAATCATCTCTGTAAGCGTCAATTCCATCTGTTTCCAAGTATGATAGATCGACCGAATAACGTAACTGATTGTATGCTCCACGTGTTGCTATGGCTGTTCTTTTCAAGACATTAGATCCCACCTCAGTGGAAACAATTGTTGAAGGTTTAAAATCACCTTTTTTGGTAAATATTTGAATTACCCCACCTACTGCATCACTGCCGTAAATACTTGATTTAGCGCCACGTACAATCTCTATACGTTCTATCTGACTGGGATCTATAAACTGGTAAGAAGTACTGCCCAGGCTCGCAGAATTAATTCGTTGACCGTCTACTAAAAATAATGCATGACTTGTATTTGAGCCACGTATAAACAAAGAAGGAGTGGCTCCTATCCCTCCATTTCTCGCGATGTCAATGCCAGGAACGTGATGAAATAAATCAAGCAAATCTGTAGGTTGATATCTTTCAATATCTTCAGTGCTTATGACTGACGTTGATGCAAGTACTTGATTTATTGTTTGTGGTGTACGTGTAGCAGTAACTACGACTTCTGAGATACTTTCTTTTATAGTTTTTGTATCAGCAGAAAGTGAAAGTGAAAGTGAAAGTGAAAAGCAGAAAATAAAGCTATGAATAAAAAATTTCATTGAATAAGTCCTATTTGTTCGGCCCCGAACAAAATTGAGTTAGAAGATATCCACGAGAAAAAGTGTGAAGAAATGAAAATAGAATCTAGATATTCAAGATGCCATAGCAAAATTCACGCCACCACACCCCGTGGTTCGTTTGTATAGCTATAGGCCGGTCTCCGGACTTATGAGTAGTTTCCTAGCTAAATTACCTTCCCATACTTATGTACAGTGGTTNTTTAATTTAACTTCNATTCATTAATAAGAATGATCGTCTCATTTACCGTTGCGGGGGCAGTATCAGAATTAAAGTCGCTCATATCNAGCTTCAATGCACTGATTTCCCGTTTCACCCAANATACTGANATGTAAATTAGGCACCTATTGCGTTAACAATCATTTNNAAAGTAACGTCTTCNNANNTNAATGTCAANGANNNATTNTNTNAATCNANAGCCNCNATNGCATCTGTTANTTTNCGNACAGTGAATAACCTCCATTCCTTGCAACGGTTTTTTGGGTGTATTCCCCAGGGGTACAACAGCTCGCTTGAATCCATGCTTCATAGCTTCCCTAAGACGCTCTTGGCCATTTGGTACTGGTCGAATCTCCCCAGATAAACCTACTTCACCAAATACAACAAGGTCTCGAGGAAGCGCTCGATCTCGAAAACTAGATATGACAGCTAAAATTAACGCAAGATCAGCGCTAGTTTCAGAAATTTTTACCCCACCTACTATATTTATAAAAACGTCTTGATCTCCAACCATTACCCCACCATGTCTATGCAATACAGCGAGAAGCATTGCTAAACGATTATGCTCTAGTCCCACAGTAATACGTCTCGGGTTTCCAAGATGGCTTGGATCTACTAAAGCCTGAAGTTCAACCAATAAAGGTCTGCTTCCTTCCCAAATAACAATCACTAGGCTGCCTGAAGCTACCTGATCATCTCTCTGTAAAAAAATTGCTGAAGGATTAGATATTTCTTTTAAACCTTTATTTGTCATAGCAAATACACCCAGTTCATTAATAGCCCCGAAACGATTTTTATTGCAACGAAGTGTCCTGAAGTGGCTATTATTGGTGGCCTCTAACATCATAGAACAATCAATCATATGCTCTAAAACCTTTGGGCCAGCAAGAGAACCGTCTTTTGTTACATGCCCAACTAATAAGAGTATAGTATTTGACTCTTTAGCGTATCGTATTAGCATAGCGGCACTTTCTCTGACCTGAGAAACACTTCCTGGAGCTGAAGTGACATCATCTAAATGCATCACCTGTATGGAATCTACTACAAGTATCTTTGGACAATAGTCGATAGCTGCAGTACAGATTAGTTCTACAGAAGTTTCTGCCATAATCTTTCACTGATCTGTTTGTAGACCAAGTCTATCTGC
>NYXF01000047.1 GCA_002685455.1 Porticoccus sp.
GCGTTTACGCCAACATGTTCTTCGCAACAATTGCCTGCGTTTGATGAAAAGTTTGAGGATTTTAAGAAAATGGGTATTGATGAAATATTTTGTATTTCCGTTAACGACTCCTACGTGATGAATGCATGGAGCAATTATATGGGAGTTAAAAATGTACAGATGATCCCTGATGGAACTGGCCAATTTACTAGAATGATGGGAATGCTTGTAAATAAAGATCATAACGGTTTTGGTATGCGTTCTTGGCGATACGCTTTAATTGCTAATAATATGGAAATTGAGCAATCCTTTATAGAACAAGGACTAAATGACAGTGGTAATGACAACGATCCATATATTGAGACAAATCCAGACAATATAATAGAGTTTTTAAAATAAATGGTTTAATTAGGCCGATGTTATGAGACTTAGTTTTTGGGAAATAACACCTGTAGCATTATTTATTGTATTTATTGCACCAGTTGCAATTGTTCTTGTCAGTTTGACTGGAGACTATTCAGATAACTGGACTCATCTATATCAATACGTTTTAACTCGATACATAGCGAATACAGTATATTTAGTTACTGGAGTTTCAATTTTAGTAACAATAGTTGGGGTAGGTACTGCGTGGCTTATAACAAATTATAACTTTACAGGAAAAAATATTTTTGAATGGGCTTTAATACTGCCTCTAGCAGTTCCACCATACATTCTTGCTTATACATTTACAGGTTTATTCGACACTTATGGAACTGCAAATAATTTAATACGTGATTTATTTGATTTAGGTCGTGAATTTACTTTCTTCCCAAAAGTTCGAAATGTTCCTGGTGCCATAATTGTCTTTTCATTCACTTTATATCCTTATGTTTATCTTGTAAGTAGAATGGCTTTTATAAACCAGTCACGAACCATGCTTGAAGCTGGAAGAACTCTCGGATTAAATAAATTTCAAACTTTCTACAAATTAGGGATCCCAATGATTAGGCCCGCTATCATTGGTGGTTTGATGTTAGTCATAATGGAAACAATTTCTGATTTTGGAGCAGTTGACCATTTTGCCATATCGACTTTTACCACAGGAGTATTTCGAACTTGGTATGGAATGTATGATATTGAAACTGCAAAACAATTAGCTTCATTGCTTTTAATATTTGCAGTTACGTTGATCTTGTTAGAGAGATACTCAAGAAAAAATGCAAGTTATTCCAACGCGATGTCTCTGTACAAGCCCCTTTATTTGACAAAATTAAAAGGGATACCAAATATTTTAGCTTTCACAATTTGTTTTACTCCAATCTTCATTGGGTTTTTACTTCCAATATTAGAACTCTCATACTGGGCATTAAACTACAAGTTAGATTTCTTTAATGATAAATTTATTACAACTGCATGGAATACTTTCTATCTAGCATTGATTGCTGCATTCCTTTGCTCACTACTTGCTGTGATAATCAATTTTTCTATACGATATAAAAGTAATAATTATTTAAAGGTAATGAGTTCTTTTCTCACTGTTGGGTATGCGGTTCCAGGGCTAATTCTTGCAATAGGTGTAATGCAAATGTTAACTTATTTTGACCAAAGTTTTATTTCAGAGATTTCTAATTTTGTTCTAACTGGAAGTATAATAGGCCTTGTATTGGCCTATGTAATTAAATCCTATGCTTTAGCAAGCTCAACAATTGAGTCGGGATATCAGAGAATTAATTCAAGGGTAGACGATGTCGCTAGAACGCTGAAGACCTCAGGATGGTCATTATTGGCTCAAGTTCACATGCCATTACTAAAAACTAGCTTTTTAACAAGTATGTTATTAGTTGTTTCAGAAGTTATAAAAGAGCTTCCAGCTACATTAATCTTAAGACCCTTCAATTTCGATACGCTTGCTGTCTATACATATATTTATGCAGCAGAAGAGAGAATGTACGACGCCGCAGCGCCTTCAATTGCAATAGTAATGGTGGGTTTGATCCCCATAATTATATTGACTAGAATGATCAGAACATCTAGACCGGCTAGTAGGGATTAAATGACAGCATTAGAAATAAAAGATTTGAGTCACTTCTATGTAAAAGGGAAGAATGTGCTTAGTAATGTTAATCTAGAGCTTGAAGAAGGTGAAATACTATCAATTCTTGGTCCATCTGGGTGCGGCAAAACTACATTGCTAAGAATAATTGCTGGCTTGGAGAAAGAAACAGGCGGTAGCGTTCTCATGAACGATCAAATTATTTCAGATCATTTCCATACAGTTCTTACAGAAAATAGAGATGTTGGATTAGTTGTTCAAGAAAGAGCTTTATTTCCTCACTTAACAATAATCAATAATGTAATGTTTGGGGTGGTTGGAAGTAAATCAGAGAGACATGCTACTGCAATGAGACTTCTTAAGTTATTTAAAGTAGAGCGATACGCCTATAATTATCCGAATGAAATTTCCAGTGGTGAACAACAGCGAGTTGCTATTGCAAGAGCAATGGCGCCAAACCCAAAAATACTATTAATGGATGAACCCTTTGGAACTCTAGATCAGTCACTTACAAACCAACTTCGTATTGAAACAAGAAAAATTTTAAAAGATAATAAAACAACATCAATTATTGTCTCACACGACTTTGATGATGCACTATCAATGTCAGATAAAGTCATTGTTATCGAAGACGGGACAATCATTCAAAGTGGCTCAGCAAAAGATATTACTCATATATCTAGAGAAAAATCAGTAAAATTCAGTAGTATTAAAGCAAATACTTAATTATATTCTTTAAATATAGTCTATTAATATATAATAGTTTTATAAGTTAATATTTTAAAGAGGACCGAATGGGAATTAGTTTTTGGCAAATTTTAATTGTTGTTGCACTTCTAGTAATACTTTTTGGACGTGGCAAAATTTCTGAGCTTATGGGAGATGTTGCTAAAGGAGTAAAGAGTTTTAAAAAGGGCATCAATGATGACGATGAGCAAAAATCAATCAATAAATCAGAAGACAGTTCTACTAAAGAGTAGAAGCAATAGTATTTTCTGATGTTACCTGGAATTGGTGGAGTAGAGTATCTTGTTATTGCAGCATTAATTATAATTTTTGTTGGCCCTAAAGATCTGCCTGCTGTGCTCAGGGGTCTTGGAAAATGGTGGGGCAAGATTAGGAATTTTTCAAGAGAGTTTAAATCAAGCATTAATCAAATTGCTGCCGAGACTGGGGTAGATGATATTAAATCATCTGTTGAAAATGCAAGTCCTAAGAATTTTACTGACGAAATGCGTGATTCAATTAACGAGACCATCATGAAGTCAGAAGATAAAAAGAGTGAAGATGAGTGATCAAAAAGAAACACTCAATGATAGTAAACAGCCTTTAATCCAGCATTTAATTGAACTAAGAAGTCGTTTAATCAAATCTATCATTTTAATTTCAATATTGTTTGTGATTGCATACATATATGCAGATTCCATTTACAATTTTTTAGTCCAGCCTTATGCAGATGCTGTTGCAGGGGAAGCTGGAAGAAGACTTATTTTTACAGCACTACATGAAACATTTTTTACATATTTAAAGGTCGCTTTATTTGCATCATTATTTGTTGCATTGCCTTTTATACTTATTCAAATATGGATATTTGTAGCGCCAGGATTGTACAAAAATGAAAAAACAGTTGTTATCCCTTATTTAGCAGCTACACCAATTCTATTTATATTAGGGGCTTCTCTGGTGTATTTCTTTATAATGCCGCTCGCAATAAAGTTTTTTTTATCATTTGAGTCAATTGGCGGACAAGGAACGTTACCAATTCAACTAGAAGCCAAAGTAAATGAATATCTTAGTTTAATTATGAGACTAATTTTTGCTTTCGGCTTAAGTTTCCAATTACCTGTATTGCTAACATTATTAGCAAGAGTCGGGTTTGTAAGCTCTGAAGGACTGAGAAAAAATAGAAAATACGTAATCGTTGGTGTTTTTGCTGTTGCAGCAATACTTACGCCTCCTGATCCCATATCGCAAATAGGCCTTGGTGTTCCTATATTAATATTGTATGAAATTTCAATATATGCAGTACGATTTATAGAGCGAAAAAGAGAGAATAAATAATTTTATAAGATGTTAGATATTAAGAAGATTAGAGAAAATGGAAAACAGCTCGATGATGCCTTAGCGAGCAGAAAGCACGAGGCGTCATCTTCTTTAATTATAGATCTTGATAGAAAAAATCGAGACTTAATAGGTGAATTACAAGGACTTCAAGAGGAAAGAAATGCTAAATCTAAATTAATTGGAGAGCATGCTTCTAATGGCAAAAAAGATGAAGCTGAATTACTTAAAAATGAAGTTAGTTCAATAAAAGACAAAATGCAGGAACTTGAAAACAATCAACGCATCGCAAAAGAAGAATTAAATTCATTACTTGAGTCACTGCCGAACATACCAGATGTCTCAGTTCCAATAGGAGATGAAAGCGTCAACAAAGAAATTAAGGTTGAAGGCAAAAAGAAAGAATTTTCATTTACTCCAAAAGAACATTTTGATTTAGGTGAAGATCTAGGCAAAATGAGTTTTGATCAAGCAGCAAAAATATCCGGTGCACGTTTTGTGATCCAAAAAGGTGAATTAGCAAGACTTGAAAGAGCCATAGCTAATTTTATGCTAGATCTGCATACAAATGAATTTGGGTATGAAGAAACTAATGTTCCTATACTTGTAAGAGATCAAGCTGCATTTGGTACAGGTCAATTGCCAAAATTCAAGGATGATTTATTTAAAACGACAGATGATTACTGGCTTATACCAACAGCCGAAGTTCCTTTAACAAATATGACAAGAGAGAGTGTAGTGGATGCAGTTGAACTTCCCAGACGATACGTTTCTCATACGCCTTGTTTCAGATCTGAAGCAGGTGCCGCTGGAAAAGATACTCGAGGAATTATGCGTCAACATCAGTTTTACAAAGTTGAATTGGTAAGCTTAACGTCTGAAGAAAATTCAGATGATGAGCATGAAAGAATGCTTAGTTGTGCTGAAGAAGTGCTAAAAAGACTAGGTTTGCACTATCGAGTTGTAATTTTATCCACTCAAGATATGGGTTTTTCAGCTCAGAAAACATACGATATTGAAGTATGGCTTCCAGGACAAAATGCATACAGAGAAATTTCAAGTTGCTCTAATTGTGGNGANTTTCAAGCNAGAAGAATGAATTCGAGATACAAAGAAAATGATACAATTAAATANCTNCANANGCTTAATGGGTCAGGACTNGCAGTAGGGAGAACTTTAATTGCGATTATGGAAAATTATCAAAACGAAGATGGATCTATTGATATTCCAGAAGNATTAATTCCNTACATGAGTGGAATAACAAAAATTTCAAACTAAATATATTNATATGCCTTCAGTAAAACTTGAAAATGCAAGAATACTTATAACCAATGATGACGGCTATTCTGCNGATGGCATCAAAATATTAACTGATATTGCNAAAGAGTNTTCAGANGATGTATGGGTTGTTGCNCCTGAACATGAAAAGAGTGGNGCATCNCACGCTCTATCNTTNCAAAANGCATTAAATTTAAAAGAACNAGNNGAAAAGCTTTATTCTATAGATGGNACCCCTAGNGATTGNATAGCTATTGGCATCAGTCATGTTCTAAAAGACAAGAGNCCAGATCTAATTCTTTCAGGCATTAATAGCGGATGCAACGTCGGAGAAGATGTAACTTATTCTGGAACTATTGCCGCGGCAATGGAGGGTTTAATAAGAAGGATACCATCAATTGCTATTAGTCAAAATTACGAAGCTGGTAAGAAAAATGTAATCTCATGGGACTCATCCAAACATTTTTTGAAAGGCATACTTACCGATATAACCAATGTCGGATGGGACAGCAATGTATTCATGAACATTAACTTTCCTTATTGCCAATCTGATAAAGTAAAAAGCATACAAATTACAACACAGGGAAATAGAGATACAGATGATCTCATTATAAACGAGGTTGAAAATAATTTGTTTAGATTTGGACTTAGAAGAAGGCTTGAAGAAAATGCTAAACTAACGCTTCCACCCCTGAATATGGCGGTTGACGGGTTTATGTCTGATGTAGAAGCAATTGCTAATCAGCATATTTCAATTACCCCGTTTCATTTAGATCTGACCCATCACGGCAGTCTAAATCACTTAAAAACATCAATTAAGTCAGATATTAACTAATTATTTAGTTCAAATATATATGCTAAGTATGTATATTGCCGTAATTATTTAAAGGAGATTCATAATGGAACAGATGCTAGTTCAATTAATGCCGCTATTCTTAATTTTTGCGATCTTTTATTTCCTATTGATTAGACCGCAGCAAAGAAGGGCCAAGGAACATAAGGAGATGGTAGCGGGCGTGCAGAGAGGCGACAAGATTGTAAGTTCCGGTGGAATAAGAGGTAAAGTTGTCAAGGTAGTCGGTGATTTTGATGTTGAGGTTGAGATATCTCAAGGAGTTAACGTTACTTTAGTTAAATCAACAATTGCTGAAGTAGTCAAAGAGAGTGTCCCAAAATAAATAATTAATGATTTATTTTTCAAATATTAAGATTTCATCAATCTTATTAGTCATCTTTATAGCCTTGATGTTTGCTATTCCTAATTTTTTTAGCAAAGAACAATTAAATAGCTTCCCAAGTTTTATTCCTAAGCAACAGATTAATCTTGGATTAGATTTACAAGGTGGGTCGCATTTATTATTAGAAGTTGATACAGTTGAGATTATAAAAGAAAGACTAGAAAATTTAAACTCTGATGTAAGAAGAGTACTTAAGAAAAATAATATTCAATATAGTAATTTTAAGAATACTGATGACAACTTAAAATTTGTTGTTGAAGAGTTTCCCACTGAAATTCAAAAAGAAATTTCAGAATTATCAATAAGTAATTCTCAAAATATATTACAAATGGGAGATCAGACAAACTTAGTAATATTAAGAGAAGAGAACGAAGTTTCTATTTCCTTTACTGATGAATTTGTAAAATTAGCTGTATCTAATGCTGTCGCACAATCTCTAGAAATTGTACGCAGAAGAATAGATGAACTTGGAACTAGAGAGCCTTCTATTCAAAGGCAAGGATCTTCGAGAATTATCATTCAATTACCAGGCATTGATGATCCTGATCGTATTAAAGCTTTACTAGGACAAACAGCTAAGCTCACTTTTCAGCTTGTAGATACTTCTACTAATTACGACCCATTAAATCCAAAAAAAGCACCAGTAGGATCTGAAATCTTGCCATCAGATGCAGACGATAGTTTTAAGTATATTGTAAAAAAAAGAGTAATGGTTGGAGGAGAAAACTTAGTTGATGCTCAACCTGGCTTTGATCCGCAAACAAATGAACCAATCGTTTCATTTCGCTTTGACAGACTTGGAGCCAGCAAATTTGGACGCGTTACTCAGCAAAATGTCGGCAAGCCCTTTGCAATAATTTTAGATGATACTGTCATAAGTGCTCCCGTTATAAGAGAAGCAATTTTAGGTGGATCAGGGCAAATTTCAGGGGGGTTTNATTCAGANGAGGCAAATGACTTAGCTATNCTGCTTAGAGCAGGAGCACTGCCAGCGCCATTAATTATNTTAGAGGAACGATCAGTNGGACCAGACCTTGGAGCAGANTCAATAGAGGCAGGTCAGTATGCAGCTATAATAGGTTTTGTAGCAGTCATTTTATTCATGATGTTTGTTTATAGATACTTTGGTTTCTTAGCTGATATAGCCTTGATTATAAACTTATTTATGGTGCTTGGTATACTTTCATTATTTCAAGCGACTTTAACTTTACCTGGTATTGCNGGNATTATTTTAACGATAGGNATGGCGGTTGNTGCTAACGTNTTGATCTTTGAGCGTGTTAAAGAAGAGATTAGAAGCGGGTCTAAAATGATCAATGCTGTTGAAAATGGATACAAAAGAGCACTTTCAACGATACTAGATGCAAATATTACAACTTTAATCGCAGCTGTAATACTGTTCTTCATGGCATCAGGGCCAGTAAGAGGATTTTCAATTACATTGGCTATAGGAATTTTCACTTCAGTATTTACAGCTTTTACTTTTACGAGGTTATTGATCTCAATTTATGCAAAAAGTCTTAAACCTTCATTAGTCGGGATGAAAATAAATGATTGATATAGCAAATACAAAAATAGATTTCTTAAAATCAAGAATAATCACTTTTATATTTTCATCTATATTAGTAATTTTATCCTTTGGGGCTTTTTTTGTAAGTGGATTAAACTTTGGTATTGATTTTAAAGGCGGAACATTAATTGAAATTGAAACTGAGAATGAAATAGAAATTGCAGGACTAAGAGATAATCTGAATTCTTTAAGTTTAGGGGATGTTCAGGTTCAGGAATTTGGATCAAAAAATAATTTATTAATCAGAGTTGAACAACAATCAGGCGGTGACCAAATTCAACAAAATGTTGTTGAGATTGTAAAGACTAGTCTAAATTCATACCTTTCATCTGAAGTTAATTTCAGAAGAACGGAGGTAGTTGGTCCAAAAGTTAGTGGTGAATTGATACAATCTGGCGCTATTGCAATATTAGCAGCAGTATTTGCAATGCTAGTTTATATTTGGTTCAGATTTGAGTGGCAATTTTCTCTTGGAGCTGTTGTTGCTTTAATTCACGATGTAATTTTAACCATAGGTGTATTCAGTATCACTCAGTTAGAATTCAATCTTCCAATCATCGCAGCAATTCTTACAATAGTTGGTTACTCAATGAATGATACCGTAGTTGTTTATGATAGAGTCAGAGAAAACTTGCGTAAGCACAGATCTAAAAATATTATAGATCTACTAAATCTATCTATTAATGAGACATTATCGCGTACAATTGTAACATCTGTCACAACATTACTTGCCTTGTTATCATTATTTATTTTTGGCGGTGAAGTGATTAAAGGTTTTACATTTGCAATGATATGGGGCGTAGTGGTTGGAACGTATTCATCAATTTTCGTAGCTGCACCACTTTTAAACTATTTAGATGTTAAGAGAGAATGGAATACAACTTCCGCAGTTGATTCAACTCGTTAGATTTAATATAAATTTTGAGCTGCAACCATCGATAACAACATAGGAATTGATAACAATGTGTTTGTTCTTGAGAATAGCATTGCAGTTCTAGCTGATTTTGCTTTTGTATCAGCATCAACTTCGACAATACCAAGCGCTTTTTTTTGATTAGGCCAGATGACCATCCAAACATTGTATGCCATAATAATTGCAAGCCACATGCCTATACCAATTGTAAGTTGCTTACCATCAAATCCATATGCCAAGGTGAATGTAAGTGCGTTAACAGATCCCTCATGACCATAATATAATCCAAGAGTTGTTAATCCTGTAATGAGAGTTGCCATGGCTGCCCATCTGAACCAAAACAAGGCCGCAGGAGCTATAACTTTTCCAATAGCTGGCTTTTGTTCGTCAGGAATATTTGGCATATTTGGAATTTGAACAAAATTGAAATAGTAAAGTAAGCCGATCCACATAACTCCAGAGATAACATGAAGAAATCTTGATAGAGAAGCCCAATAGAGCTGATCAAATCCACCATAATGGCCAGTAATCATGATTAATAAGGCT
>NYXF01000018.1 GCA_002685455.1 Porticoccus sp.
TGTAACATTTGTAGCATCAGTAACATCTGCACTAGCTTCAATGGCGTCTAATTTCGTTTTATCTCCATCAGCAAAAGCTCCCTCACTTGGTTTAGCTTGCAAAGTTGATATGGTTACTCCTTTAATACCTGCCAGATCAGTAACCTCCGAGTCCATTAACGCCCCTGCTGCTGTAACATTTGTAGCATCAGTAACATCTGCACTAGCTTCAATGGCGTCTAATTTCGTTTTATCTCCATCAGCAAAAGCTCCCTCACTTGGTTTTACTTGCTTTGCATTAAGCTGAGTCTGGATATCGGAAGTGACATTATCTACATAATTGAGCTCTGCAGCACTTGATGTTATAGCTGTTCCACCAATATTTAATCCCCCAGCGTACAGAGTTGCTCCTGCATCTTGCGCGGCATATACTCTTGTAACATCGGCATTACCAATGACAGCGTAGTTGTTTCCTTGTCCTGTAGCTCCCTTACCAATAACTATCTGATTGCTTGCTCCTGATGCGCTAACTTCAGAGTCATAACCAATGACAACATTATTAGTTCCGGAAGTTAAAACATCGCCAGCGTAATAACCTAAGGCAGTATTACCACCTCCAGTTGTGTTGTATAGAGAAAAACCTCCAACAGCTACGTTATTATTTGCAGATACTGCCGCTGGAAGAGCACTTATACCAACAGCCGTGTTGTTATGACCGGTTGTATTTTTGAGTAGTGACTCCTGACCGATAGCAACATTATACCTTCCGGTAGTATTATCTCCTAATGTTCTCCTACCAAAAGCATTATTACCAAAACCTGATGTGTTATCTTCTAATGCATTATCTCCTACGGCGGTATTATCATATCCTGTAGTATTTGTTGTCAGTGAGTTATACCCGACAGCTGTATTTTTATCTCCAGTTGTAATGGCGTCTAAAGCAGTAGTTCCTAAACCAATATTTCTCTCAGCAGTACTCGTAGTTGATGATGGGTCGTTACCTATATAAATTGAATTACTCTCAACCACAATGTCAGATAAATTATTTATTGATGTGTTAGAGTTCACAAATGTTGTTATGTCAGAGACTAGAGCCTGCTTCATTGTACCGTTATCGTTAACAATAACTCCGTCTGTAGCTGACAGACTTACTGATGAGGCGTTCGTGGAACCATCCACAACATTTATCTCTGTTGCCGTTGATGTGACCGATGCCCCGTTCAGGTCAATTCCATCAACATATGCAACACCGTCAATGTAGATATCTTTAAACTCTACCGCGTCACTACCTAAGTCTACCTCATTATTATCTGTTGGGTACCATGCCGTGATATCGCCATTACCTATAGTCACCGTGTTAGCTCCCTTACCCGTCACAGTAGAACCTATAACAATCTGATTATTTCCAGTTGCAGTCCCTACACTTGCGTCATAACCCACTACTACGTTATCAGTACCCGATGTGATTTCGTTACCGGCTTGATATCCTAGTCCGACATTATTTGCAGCGTTCGTGTTATAGAGAGAGTTAAAACCTAAGGCAGTATTATAGTTAGATTTATTGCTGAATAGGGCGCTGTTTCCAATAGCTACGTTTTCATTACCTGTCTCATTTTGTTTTAAACTTTCAGAACCCACAGAGACGTTATAATTACCGCCAGTAACTATGTTATTTGAACTAAGGTATCCCACTGCAGTATTTGAATTACCGCCAGTATTTTTATTGAGGGCGTACCCACCCACAGCAGTATTTTTCTCTCCAGTTGTTATAAACTTCATAGTCCCAACCCCAAAACCAGAATTATAATCACCAGTAATGTCAGTGTCAATCTTTCCCCTTAGGGCATTGCTACCGACAGCAGTATTTGAGTTAGCTCCGTTGGCGTCTTGCATAGACTGGTACCCTATTGCGACATTACCTGAGCTAGAAACATTGTCTCTCAAGGCCGAGGCACCTATTGCAACATTTTGCCCTCCTGTCGTATTTTCTTTTAAGGCTCTCCAACCTATACCTATATTGTAATCTCCCGTTGTGACACTGCTTAAAGATGCCGCACTTATGCCCACATTGGCGACAGCTGCTCCTGCAGATGCTGATGGAGTATTACCTAGATAGATTGACTGCGCGTTGTCTTCGTTAGCGTTAGAGTTAATTATCTTCACATCGGAAAGATTGTTTAGTGCGATGTTATCATTTACGTACGTCGAGACGTCAGACATCGGTACAGTCTTCATAGATCCACCGTCGTTTACAACAACACCATCCGTTCCAGTGAGAGTCGTTGAACTGCCAACTGCAGTCCCCCCGTCAAGGAGATTAAGTTCTGTTGTGGTGAGAGTTGCTCCATCTAGAATATTAAGTTCTGTTGAGTTTGAGGTTATCCCGTCAAGGGCACCAAGTTCCTGAGCGGTAACATCTGAGACGCCAATTTTTCCACTTCCGTTAGAGACAAGAGCCCTTGATACAGTTAAGTCATTAGTAAGCACTGTAGTTGCAGCGCCTGTCAGGGTAGCTTGCTTATTGTCTAGCTGTGTCTGGATATTAGATGTTACCCCGTCAGTAAAATTTAATTCTTCAGTAGTTGAGGTCACACCGTCAAGGAGGTTAAGCTCTGCCGCGTCGGCAGTCATGCCGTCGATAAGGTTGAGCTCAGTAGTAGATGTTGTCAAACCACTTAGTTTATTAACCTCTGCTGTTGTGGCAGTTACTCCGTCGAGGATATTTATCTCTGCAGTAGTTGCTGTCACTCCATCCAGGATATTTACCTCAGCCGTAGTTGCTGTAACACCATCGAGGATATTTATCTCTGCAGCATTTGCTGTCACTCCGTCTAGTATATTTATCTCATCTTTTGTCGCAGTGACTCCGTCAAGGATATTGAGTTCTGCGGTTGTGGCAGTTACTCCGTCCATGGTATTTATCTCAGCTGTAGTTGCTGTCACTCCGTCTATGATATTTATCTCTGCTGTAGTTGCTGTCACTCCGTCGAGGATGTTTATCTCGTCTTTTGTCGCTGTAACACCATCGAGGATATTTATCTCATCCGTAGTTGCTGTAACACCATCGAGGATATTTATCTCATCCTTAGTTGCTGTAACACCATCGAGGATATTTATCTCTGCAGCAGTTGCTGTCACTCCTTCCAGGATATTTATCTCGTCTTTGGTCGAAGTGACTCCGTCAAGGATATTGAGTTCTGCGGTTGTGGCAGTTACTCCGTCCATGATATTTATCTCAGCTGTAGTTGCTGTCACTCCGTCGAGGATATTTATCTCATCCGCAGTCGAGGTAATTCCTAGGTTAGTCAGATTCACTCCAAGTGTAGTCCTCATAGCTGCTGCGTCTGTGTCGTCTAATAAATTTCTAGCTGCGCCAGTCAGGTCAGTTGTAGAATATTTGTCAGCATCAGTAGTATATACCATCTTATCTGATGCGGTAGTAAGGTCCGATAGTGACTGCAGACCAAGGTCGTATGCCTGTACATTTGTCCCTATCACCAGACCCAAGTTTGTTCTAGCGCCCTCAGCGGTTGAGGAACCTGTCCCACCGTCGGCGACTGCGATATCTGTTACCCCTGTTATGCTACCACCTGTGATTGTGACGTTGTCTTTACTCTGTGTCGCAATATCTCCGAGGCCAAGTGTCGTCCTCTGTACAGAGGCGTTGGCGTCGTCCAAAAGGTTTTTACCTGCTGTCGTGAGCACATAGGTAGCAGCAGTACCATCCCCAGTAAACTGAATTCCTTTGTCCGCCGCAGAGGTTAAACCGGCTATTGCCTGGAGCTCGGAGTCGTAAGCCTGTACATTAGTTCCAATCTCTATTCCAAGGTTTTTTCTTGCGTCAGCTGCAGTGGATGCTCCAGTACCACCGTCAGAGAGTGTGATGTCTGTGACGCCAGTTACTGTACCACCAGTTATTTTTACATTATTTACATTTTGGGTTGCTATACTTCCTAGGCTTAAAGCGTCTCTTGTCTGTGACGCATTTTTCTTCACAAATGCTGTACCACTCCCAACTATAAAATTATTTAGTGTTGGGTCTAGAGACGAGATGTCATCCAGCAGCTTGTCGTAAGCCTGCACATCTGTACCAATTGCTACACCTAAATTTGTTCTGGCAGAAGATGCTGTTGTGGCACCTGTTCCACCGTCTGCTATAGCTATAGCTTCTGATAGTCCACTAACCTCAGCTCCTATTATCTTTCCTCCAGTTATGTTTACATTATTAGCGTTTTGGGTAGCCATTGTGCCAAGACCTAGATTAGTTCTGGCGCCTGAGGCGGTAGACGATCCTGTACCTCCGTCGGCAACAGTAATATCTGTTATTCCTTTTACCTCTCCTCCTGTTATGGAGACCTTAAAATTATCTTGTGTGGCCATTGTGCCGAGTTCGAAGTTAGCTCTTGCGGCAGCTGCACTAGTACCACCAGAACCACCTAGTTCAATTGGTATCGTTCCAACTGTGATCTCCTGTCCCGATAGGGTCAGGTAATTTGATGGCACATCCGTAAGCGAGACATTTACTGAGTTATCCGTTCCTGCAGAGTCTACATTTAGATTCAGCCTTGCCTGCTTTGACGTAGACGCTCCTGTACCACCGTCGAATATTGATATATCTGCTACTCCTGTTATAGACCCTCCATTGATTATTACCGAGTTTGCGTTCTGAGTAGACATGGTCCCAAGGCCGAGAGAATTCCTCACGGTGTTTCCGTCCTCAGATACAAAATTTATTCCGTCACCCACAATAAAAGATGCATCTTTCGGGTTCAAGATAGATATTCTTGTGAGGTTATTATTCCGAGGCTGCTTATCGTCAATCTGAGACTGGATATTTGACTTTATATTATCAAGCGTATTTAGCTCAGGTGCTGAGATTCCAGAAACGGCAATCTTTCCTGCCACATTAGAGACAAGAACTCTCGAGGTGTCAAGGTCAGCAGTAACTACGGAGCTTGCCCCACCTGTAATTGTTGCGTCGTCTCCCTTCTCACCCTTCTCTCCTTTCTCACCTTCCTCTCCCTTAGGTCCTGTCAGTGTAAGAAAAAAATCTGCCTCAGTACCAGTATTACCCTGGTCTATCCATATCTCGTATGCGCTCATTCCGTCAGCTCCTGCGGCACCTGTTAGGTCTGATGTTGTGAAACTTGTTCCGTCGGTATACCTTAGAGTAAAGGTCCCGTCCTTATTATCTCTTGTCTCCTGTATACCTACTCCGTCTTCACCTCCGGTTCCTGAACCGGCGCTCAGTGCATATAGAGCATAGGGCACACTTAGCAGCTGTGTTGTACCCATATCGATACCATCCACTTTAACATTAACAAAAAATGTTCCTGCTCCCCAGTTAATATTTAAGAAGTTGTCAGCGGTAGATCCGTTACCAATAATTATACCGTCTGCGAGACCGTATTTATTTGTTACCACTGTGTGTGACTCCGTGTAGACCGCGTCCCCAGTAGCGTTCCTTATCTCAAAGGTAAATTGAACTCCTTGGTTTGATCTTATATTCCCGTTAGAATCTCTCACTATGGCCTGGTAGTTAAATCCCTGAGGGGCCTGGGAATATGAGTAGTTAGAGAGAAAAAGTAGTAATAGTAATGATATAATTTTTTTCATAATATAAAATTTGGGATAAATACAAACTTAAATAAAAATCAACTTAAATACTTAATGAGAGATGAAAAATGAAACTATTGATTCTGTGAGCACAATACCTTATCTCTCATCTTAATATCCAGTCCCTGATTAATAATAATTTCCCCCTCAGAGTCTACAATGATATTTACAAGAAGTCTTGCGTCTGTCATGATCTGGACAGCCTTAAAAACTGAAAACAATTCATCATCTAATCTATTTATCTGGTCGTAGGCTGGATTTAATATTAATCCTGATTTTGAGGTATACAAACCGAAACCGTCATCTGATTTAATCATCATGACCTGCGATGAGTCGTCAACAAACTCGTAAGAGTTGAACTCAATTATTTTTTCCTCATCACCAAAAGTAACAATGGCCGACTCCCCATCTCGGTAAACTACCGCAGAGGTGTCGTTCCAGTACTGAACTCTTTCAGATGGAGATAATACCATTTCCCCAGATGAATTTATTAAAGTGGTTCCTATTTCTTCATTAACTCTGTAAAGTCCCACCCCGAAAGGTCTTATTATTGACGAGTACTTCGGCTCTATTTTCATCCCGTCTGCGAGAGAGTAATTACCAAATTTTTCTCCTTTTATAAGAATCAGGTTGTCCTCATCAAGATTAGTTAATCCATCATAAGCTGGCTCTAAAACAATTTCACCTCTTAGGTTGGAGATACCTTTCTTTCCCTCGTACTCAATTAGAAACAGGGAATCTGAAACTACATCATTTGGCACATACCCCTTCACTTTTAACTTCTCTCCAACAAATAGGTTTTTATTTTTTTTCTTATTCATCCTCAACAGTTCAGACTGAGATATCTTAAATTTTTTTGAAAGAAAACTTACTGTGTTTCCACTTTGAACTGTGTAGAAATATTCCGCTGGAGGTAATATATTTCCCCGCTCATCGGCGATGAAAGTGTCTCCTCCATCAGTAATCTTAAAAAAAGTATTTGACCCATACTTAGAGTTCATAACCTTTAGTTTGTAATCTTCAGGGAGATCGATTTCAGTATTGTGGGAGAAATAAATTGACTCTTTAAACTCATCTCTGTACCACAAGGTCTTGTCACTGAGAGCAAAAACAGAGTCTTTTTCAGTTAGAATAAAAGATAAACTATCCCTTGAGAATACATCCCAGTACCCTTTTTGCTTCAGCATTACGTACTTAGAGTTACTTGAAACAGATTCGTAGTAAGTAGAGAAATCTGTAGAGAATAAATCAGTTATTACCTTGTAACCGTATTCTGTCTCATAAACCCATCCGAAATCTGTCCTCTCTATCTTATTTTTACCCATGCTGATGAGATCTTCAAGTGCCTGATCTACTAGAGACTCTTCTCCATCACCTACCAAGACCATGAAGTTTCCATCAAAGAACTCGTAGTCCACGTACTTAAACTCTAGAGATTTACCACCCAAAAATAAATTTCTTATACTAGCTGAGTTAACTACTGAGATCTTGTCGTCACCCTCTCTCTCAAAAATAATGAACTCGCCTTCTTTATAGACATCTGAGAACTCATCCTCAAAAATTCTCTCTCCCATGAAGGTGTGTAGAGAGTATTTTTCGTTTTTTTGGAGGAGGATGTAGCTGCCGTTTACAACAAAAGCATCCTCATAACTTCCCCACAAAACTATTAACCCACTCTTATGAATCACCGATAATTTATCCTCAGAGAAAACTTTAATCAGGCCTGATCCCATATCTTCGGCATAGGAGAAATCATCAGAGTAAATTTCTGATAAATCTCTGCTGATTATCTTTTTAGTATCTGAACCCCCGACAACAAAGAAATCATCCCTTGTGAACGAGCACATGTAATCATTACTAAATATGTGAGATTGAGTTGTTATTATTTTTTCCCCATTCGTGTTTATGAAATGAGTAAGAGGTTCCTCGTAGATAGCTATAAGAGGGGTTTTATCTAGTGATGACACCTCACCTAATGAGTCAACAATCTGACTGTCATTAACATTCTCTTTTACTATTGAATAGTCTCTGCCAGATGTGTGATAAAGAAAATCTATGGATAATTCTGAGTACTTACTTCTAGGGAAAGAACTTAAAAATTTTAGATAACCCCCTGCCGTGTTATCTACCGTATACTTTTTAAGTAAAGACATCTCCACAGAGTCACGGAAGGGAGTCTCTGGGTAGTCACCAATAAAATTCTCTAGAGATTCAATTGAGTTATCCGATGTCTTGTCAGAAAATACAAGTCTCTCGTATAGCTCTTTTGCCTTAGTAAACTCATTAGATTTAGGGAAAGATTCCATAAAAACTTTGTACGCCTGCCAGGTGTCTTGATTTGAGGTAAGAGAAAATTCTATAGATGTCCACCTCGCCGTTGCATCACCAACAAATATAGAATTAGGATAACCAGATAAATATCCTCTGTACTCTTCTATAGAGTTTGCCTCTCTAACAAACTGGTACTCTAGAGAATCAATCACATCTTCGAGAGAGTCAATCCTTGAAATATCTATACCTAATTCGGTAAGTTCTTCAAGAGCTTTAGTGTCTAGACCTGAATATTTCTCCTTAGCTGTTAATATATTTCTATATGCCTGCTTTAAGATGTCTCTATCTTCTTTCTGTTCTAGGTAGAGCAGAGAGTAGAGTAAATACTTACCAGAGTTCTCTACAGATTTCTCATCGAGTTTTGTAAGTGTCTCTTTCAACTTAAGGGTTTCCCCTTTCTCGTAGTGTCTGTACGCCTTCTTTACACTCTGAGAGCATATGTATGGTGAGAAGAGAAAACAAAAAGAGATAAANANATAAAGTCGCCTAGCCATCTACTCACCACCTCCCCTCGTAATAAATGGCACAGACCCTTTAATTAACATATCATTAATTTCATTAATATTTGATAAGACCTGGTCATACCCAGACCTAATCTTTTTCCAATCAGACTTAAGGTCATCGTACCTTGTTAGCTCTCCTGATGTTACAGGTGGAACATTTCCATCAACTTTAGATAGTAGGTCTAGGAACTGAGCGTCAAGTTGGTTCCTGAAATTGATAACATCCTGAAAAGTTTTTTGCTTAGGAGATATTAATTTTAACTCTGTCTTATCTATCAGGTCAATTGTTTCTTTGGAGAGATTCATAATTTCAGAATGGCTCTCATCTGACAACCTAGATTTAAGATCACCTAGCTGAGTCCTAACACTCTGCATCTTCCTTAAGCTGTTATAAATATCGTCTATGTCACCGTGAATACCTTCCATCAGTTCAGCCTTTTTAGAGAAGTGTGACTTGTCAATATCATTCCTAGGATCAGGTAGGATATGAAACTCAGAAACTTTCTCGTAATCACCATAAGACAATTTGACTGAGTATTTCCCAGGCACAACAGAGAAAGACTCTACGTACCCGCTTGATCCTCTCGGAGCCATAACTCCCTCTGGTAATTCAAAACCTTCAACATCACCACCCCACTTCAAGGTATGAAACCCTTCTGCAAGTTTAATTCCTTTTTCTGGAGACTTCTCTTCGCTACTGAATGTCCTCAGCACTTTCATCCCTTCTCCCATAAACTCTACCTTAAGCTCCGTTGAATCTTCCTCGTCATAATCTCTCAAGAAAAATTTCACCTCTGTCCCGTAGTACGGGTTCTTACCTAGAGGACCCTGCCTCCTCATAGCAGATCTAAGTACTTTGTAGCTGTCCTCTACATCAAACATATGAATATTTTTAGATACCATCTCCTCAGAATATTCGTGGAGAGGGGTGAGGTCATCTAATATCCAGAATGATCTACCCTGCGTCGCAAGTACAATATCATTTCCATGAACCACAAGGTCTGTTATTGGTACTATCGGCAAATTCCTCTGCCACTTGTGCCAATTCATGCCAGCATCTGGAGACATGTAAATTCCCCTCTCAGTACCAGCATATAGTAACCCCTTTTTATTTGGATCCTCTCTGACAACTCTCACAAAACTATTTTCTTCAATTCCACTTCCTTGCGTTGTCCAAGACTTTCCGTAGTCTACTGATTTTAGGATGTAAGGTCTGAAGTCATCAAACTTATACCTATTAAATGCTATATAAACAGTGGATGGGTCATGTGGTGAGACCTCAATAGAATTTATCATTCCCTCAGCAAGATCAGGAGAGATATTATCCCACGATTTTCCTCCGTCAGTTGTGATGTGCACAAGTCCGTCGTCAGCACCAGCATATATTATATTTTTGTCGTGAGGAGACTCTGCCACGTAGTATATGGTGTGGTAAACCTCACCTCCTGCTCCCTCGTTAGTGATAGGTCCTCCTCCAAGACCCATATTCTCTTTTTTATTTCTTGTGAGATCAGGACTTATCTCCTCCCAGTTGATACCTCTGTCTGAGGATTTAAGTAAATTATTTGCCGCGTGGTATATCACGTTACTATCGTGCTGAGAGACTAGAATTGGAGCGTTCCAATTGAATCTGTACCTCTGCTCGTCGGAAGGCTCACCCAGTCCCATGGACGGATACGCCATAATATTTTTGCTGTTATCAAGTTCCAGGTTATACTCGCTGATGATACCTTGGTAACACCCAGCGTACATAAGAACAGGATTGTCTTTGTCGAAGGCCACGTATGCTGTCTCACATCCACCGACCCCAGCAATCCAGTCCTTCCAACTAATTCCGTTACTGAAAGAACTACTTTTTATTGCGACTGAAGAGTTATCCTGCTGGCCACCATAGACCCAGTAAGGGAATCTGTTGTCAACATTCACCCTATAAAATTGAGCTGTTGGTTGGTTCCTCTGCGTAGACCATGACTTGCCTCCGTTGAAAGAGATATTAGATCCTCCGTCGTTAGAGTTTATCATTATATCAGAATCTTTAGGATTTATCCAGAGGTAGTGGTTGTCTCCGTGAGGTACCCTTATATTGGCAAATGACTTTCCGCCATCAACTGACTTCATCATTGGTGCGTTAAGCACATAGACAATATTCTCATCTGAGGGGTCAGCGTAAATGTGCATGTAGTACCAAGACCTGGCCCTAAGGACCCTGTCGTCGTTGACAAGTCTCCAATTCTTTCCTCCGTTATCAGACCTGTAAAGTCCTCCCTCGTCTGATTCTATGATTGCATAAACTAACTTAGGGTTAGCCCTGGAGACGGTGACACCAACCTTACCCATCATAGCTTTTGGAAGTCCTTCAGTCAGCTCATTCCATGTCTTCCCTCCGTCAACAGTCTTCCAGATTCCACTACCTTCACCTCCACTTCTAACATACCATGGCAACCTCTGGTGATCCCAGAAAGCTGCGTATAGAATACGTGGATTATTGTAATCCATCGCAAGGTCATTTGCTCCAGAGAAGCCGTCAACATACAAAATCTTTTCCCAGGTATCTCCCCCGTCAGAGGTCATATATATTCCCCTATCTTGTGTGTTTGCGTAAGGACTTCCCTGCGCAGAAACATAGATAATATCTGGATCCGTGGGGTGGATTCTTACCTGAGATATGTGCTTGGTATTCTCAAGCCCTATGTGTTCCCACGTCTGACCGGCATCATAGGACCTATACACTCCGTCACCTGAAGATGTCATGACACCTCTAACAGGAGACTCACCCATACCCACAACGACTATGTTGTTGTCACTTTCTGAGACGGCTACTGCTCCCACAGATCCTGTCTCAAAGTAACCATCGGAGATATTAAACCACGTTGTTCCAGCATCCTCAGTCTTCCAGACTCCTCCCCCAGTTGTTCCCATGTAATATATCTGATCGTTTCCTGTTATACCAGTAGAAGCAGTTGACCTACCACCCCTAAATGGTCCAATATTTCTCCACTCGCCTACCTCGAGGAGTAGGGAGTCTATTGTTTGTTTTTTATTCTTTTTTCTGTTCTCTACTGGAGTCATCGCAACTATTGAGAGCATAAAAGAGAGAATAATTAAAGTGTATTTCATAATTTTATAGTATTGTTAGTCAAATTTAATATGAAATTTAATGTTTAATAAATTTACAATTACAATACTTTCAGTATTTTCCTTGTTAATTATTGTATTCAAACCCCTAGACAGGACACCCCTTGAGGGCAGCAGGTACTACTATAACTCATTAGAAAACATAGATAACATTAGGGGTGAGATTGTTGATAATTATGATGGTGACACAATAAAAGTCGGCTGGTCAAGAGAATCCTTAGTTCCCAATACTCCTATTCCTTTGGCGGGCTATGGGGCACGTAAAGGTGTTGATTTCGAGGGGGTAAATGACTCAGTATTTGTTAAAGCAGTTGTCTTTGATAATAATTTGACAAGGGCAGCATATGTCTCAATGGACCTACTTATTGTGCCTCCTAACCTAGACCATAAAAAAATTTTAGATGGACTATCATTCGATATCGATAACCTATACCTCACAGCCAGTCATACCCACTCAAGTATCGGCGGTTACCTTGAGGGCCTTGCAGGAAGAGTCTTTGGAGGGAAATACGATGAGAAAGTTTTAGACTTTATAACAGATAAGACTGTAGATGCCCTGGAAGAGGCATACTACCAGAGAGAAAAAGCAAAAATAGGTTACGGTAGGATATATGCATCTAACTACATAACCAACAGGTTAGTTGGAGATAGCATTGGAACTTACGACCCCTTCATCCGTCTAATAAAGATTAATACTGAAGGAGGCAGGAGCGCAGTGATCTTCTCTTACTCTGCTCACGCTACATGTTACGGACATAAGCAGAGAGACCTGAGCGCAGACTACCCTGGAAAACTTACTTCCATGCTAGAGGAGACCAGTGAGATCGACTTCGCAGTTTACGGCGCCGGAGCAGTTGGGAGTATGAGTCCAAGGACAAGGTCCAAAGAAGGTGAAAGAAGAGTCCAAGAGATAAGCTCAGGGCTATACGAGAAAATATACGATGGGTTCCGTTATATGGGGGCGAAGTACGAGACAAAACTGGTAAGTAAAAAAATAGAGATAGAGCTCAGGGAGGAATCCTTCAGGGTCTCTAAAAATATTATATTTAGACCATGGGTATTTAAATTTCTTGTGGGAGAGACGCCCAAGTACCTTTCCTTCATGCGCATAGGAGATAACCTACTCGTGAGCACCCCTTGTGACTTCTCTGGAGAACTAATTGTCCCTATAGAAAAGACAATTTCAAATAATCAGTTAAATTTGATGGTAAATAGTTTCAATGGTGGGTATATCGGTTACGTCACTGAAGACAAGTGGTACGATAAAGAAGATATAAACCAGTACGAAACTTATACCATGAACTGGCACGGGCCATATAACGGTATGTTTTTTACAAGATTAATAAATAAAATTATTGAGATAAATGAAATTTTTTAAAGTTATAGTTATAAGTATAATATTCATTTCCACTTCCTACGGAAAAAATAACGAGAACTTTTCTCAGTATGACTCCTTACGAATTAAGATATCTCAGATGCTGATTTTTGGTATCCAAGACGCACAAAAAGTTCTTGAAGAAGACTCCTTGCTAGAGGCCTACGCAGATATGCACTTAGGTGGTGTCATACTATTCGAAAAAAATATTGCTAAGAAGAGATCAAAGAATCAACTCAAAGCCTTAGTAGATGAGATTCAGAGTATTTCTAAGATACCTTCTTTTATAGCTATAGATGAGGAGGGCGGAAATGTGAGTAGGCTAAAACCAAAGTACGGCTTCCACGAGACAAAGACAGCAAAACACCTAGGGAACAGAAATAATCTAGACTCAACATACTACTTTGCAAAACTAACTAGTGACCTCCTTAAAGAGCTAGGTATCAACGTCAACTTGGCACCCACTGTAGACTTAGAGATAAATGAAGATAACTTTATAAGCAGGGCAGGAAGAAGCTTCGGAAGAGATAGCGAAAGAGTGTTTTTCCACTCAAGAAGTTTCATCAGGGCGCACGACGAAAATGATATTATTACAGTTCTTAAACATTTCCCTGGGCACGGTAGCTCATCGACAGATACACATAAAGAGTTTACTGACATATCTGATACTTGGCTGGTTGAGGAGCTATACCCATACCATAAACTTATCATCGAGGACAAGGTTTCTGGGATAATGACTAGTCATGTAGTAAATAAAAAAATTGATGATAAAATGCTTCCAGCAACCTTATCTGATAAAATGATTCAGAAGCTCTTGAGAGAATTTTTGGACTATGAGGGAGTGGTATTCTCTGACGACATGCAGATGGGAGCAATAACAAAATATTACGGACTGGAAGAGGCAGTTACTCTATCTATAAATGCTGGTGTGGACGTGTTGCTATTCTCAAATAATCAACTTTACAAGGATCAGGTAAGTCCAGAAAAGGTAATTTCTATAATTGAGGAAGGTGTGAGAGATGGTGAAATATCTTTATTAAGAATAAATGAATCATACAGAAGAATTCAAGATCTGAAGAAGAAGAAAGGAATAATTAAATAGGATTATAAACCCTTACAGCTTCTGCCATTACTTCTTCCCTGTCTAGTGACATAACCTTTAATTTTTTATCAAGATACATCTGCACAAGTAGTATGTTCTGTAAAGTTTTATACATGTTATGATCTTGATCTAAGAAATGCCGCACAAAATATTCATGCTTATCCGATTCCGGGTGTCCTCCTGTTTTAATGTTTCCGTTTTTATTCCAAACCTCATATCTATTCGCACCACTCCACATTATATAGATGTGTTTAGGATCATC
>NYXF01000035.1 GCA_002685455.1 Porticoccus sp.
TATGCAGATGTGTTTCAACAAAATGTAATGGCTTCTGGCGTAGTACCTCAAATATCCATGATAATGGGGCCTTGTGCAGGAGGTGCTGTTTATTCACCTGCCATTACTGATTTTATATTTATGGTTAAAGATAGTTCTTACATGTTTGTTACGGGCCCCGAAGTAGTTAAAACTGTTACACATGAGGAAATAACTGCTGAAAAGCTTGGTGGTGCGATTACACATTCTACTGAATCTGGTGTTGCAGATTTAGCTTTTGAGTCAGATGTAGACGCCTTAGTTAATTTAAGAGAGTTCATTTCTTTTTTACCGTCCAGTAATCAAGAAAAACCACCCTTCTTGCCAACTGATGACCCATCTGACCGAGTTGAAATTTCTCTAAATTCATTAATTCCGGATGATCCTAATAAACCTTATGATATGAAAGAGCTAATAAAAAAAGTTGCAGACGAGAGAAATTTTTTCGAGATACAACCTGGTTTCGCCTCTAACTTGATAATTGGATTTATTCGTATTGACGGCTATTCAGTCGGAGTAGTTGCTAATCAGCCTCTAGTTCTTGCAGGTTGTTTAGATATCAATGCATCAAAGAAAGGCGCACGTTTCATTCGTTTTTGTGATGCATTCAATATCCCCGTTTTAACATTTGTTGATGTCCCTGGATTTATGCCTGGTACCAGTCAAGAGTATGGAGGCATCATAAAACACGGCGCTAAACTTTTGTATGCTTATGCTGAATGTACAGTGCCAAAGGTCACAGTCATCACACGTAAAGCCTATGGTGGCGCTTATGATGTGATGTCTTCAAAACATTTAAGAGGAGATGTAAATTTCGCTTGGCCTTCTGCAGAAATTGCTGTTATGGGTCCTAAAGGAGCGGTAGAAATTATATTTAGGAGTGATATTGGGGATTCAGAGAAAATTAAGGCCAGGGAAGCAGAGTACCGAAAAAAATTTGCAAATCCATACATAGCCGGTAAGCGTGGATACATAGACGATGTTATTGCACCCAGCGATACTAGAAAAAGAATATCGCGCTCATTATCGATGCTTAGCAACAAAGATATAGTAAACCCATGGCGAAAACACGGAAATATTCCGCTTTAAGGGATTGGAGTCCCTTGTAGTTTTTATTTGATTTAAATTTATTAGAAGATTAAATATGTTTAAAAAGATTCTTGTAGCAAATAGAGGCGAGATAGCTTGCCGCATATTCAGGACAGCTAAAACCATGGGTATTAACACTGTAGCTGTCTATTCTGACGCCGATAAAGACTCACTGCATGTTCGTATGGCAGACGAATCTTTTTATATAGGTCCGTCACCGTCAGTAGAAAGCTATTTGGTTATCGAGAAGATCTTAGATGCTTGTAAAGCTACTGGTGCTGATGCAGTTCATCCTGGATATGGATTTTTGTCTGAAAATAAAAGCTTTTGTGAAGAATTAAATGCACATGGAATTTCTTTCATAGGTCCGGAAGCTAAAGCTATAGAATCTATGGGGGATAAAATAACCTCTAAGTTAATTGCAATGAATGCAGGAGTAAATATTGTCCCAGGATACGATGATATCGTCAAAGATTCTGATGAGGCAGTGAAAATTGCAAAAGATATAGGGTATCCAGTAATGCTGAAAGCTTCTGCTGGTGGCGGTGGAAAAGGTATGCGTATCGCATGGAACGAAAAGGAATGCAAAGAGGGATTTGCTCGTGCGACTAATGAAGCTATTTCAAGCTTCGGTGATGGACGAATTTTCATTGAAAAATATATCCAAGACCCACGCCATATTGAAATACAAATAATGGCGGATAGTCATGGTAATATTGTTTATTTAGGTGAACGAGAATGCTCAATTCAGCGACGTCACCAAAAAGTTATTGAAGAGGCACCTTCACCGTTTTTAAGCGAGATAGATAGAAAAAAAATGGGTCAACAAGCTGTATTATTAGCGCAAGCAGTTGACTACCAGTCAGCAGGCACCGTTGAATTTATTGTAGATTCTGAAAAGAATTTTTATTTCTTGGAAATGAATACCCGATTGCAGGTTGAGCATCCTGTTACAGAGATGGTGACTGGTTACGATATGGTTGAGCTGATGATTAGAGTTGCCGCAGATGAAAAATTACCTTTAGCTCAAGAGAATATTCAGTTGAAAGGCTGGGCTATTGAGACACGCGTCTATGCAGAGGATCCATTTAATAGCTTTTTGCCCTCTACAGGTAGGATGGAAAACTATATTGAGCCTAAAGGCGATGGAGTTAGAGTTGACACAGGTATCCTTGAGGGTGGAGAGGTCTCTATATTCTATGATCCCATGATTTCAAAATTGATCACTCATGGTTCTGATAGAAACGAAGCAATTGAAAAAATGAGCAATTCATTAGACTCATACTATATTTCTGGAGTTAAAAATAACATCAGCTTTCTTAATTCCTTAATAGTCCATCCACGCTTTGTTTCTGGAAACCTCACAACAAATTTTATAAATGAAGAGTATCCAGATGGATATAGTTCTGATGTTTTATCTCAAGATGACTTAGCAGTTTTTATAGTTACTGCAGCAGTTATCTATAGAATAAGAAGCGATAGACTCGCCCTGATCTCAGACCAACTTACTGGCCATGAATATAATCCTTTGAAGAAGCTTGCCATTATCACTGATAACGATAATCAGGAGCACCACTTATCAGTAAGTTTTTCAGGACAATCGTATAGGGTCGAACTAAATGATATATTGTACTCATTTGAGACATCATGGCGCATAGGTGAACCGTTATTAAGAGCTGATATAAACGGAAAAAAAGTTATATTACAGGTCGACCTAGTGGGTCAGTACATACACTTATTCCATCAGGGTTCAAAAAAAGAGATTCTTGTTGTTTCGCCTAGGTTTGCGGAACTTAGCAAACATATGCTTACTAAAGAGAAACCAGATACAACCAAGCTTGTGGTTTCTCCAATGCCTGGTTTACTGGTCAAGCTATCTGTCAAAACTGGAGATATCATTAAGGCGGGTCAAGATATAGCAGTCATTGAAGCGATGAAAATGGAAAATAACCTATGCGCAACCAATGATGGTGTAGTCTTAACTGTTCCAGTAGCCGAAGGAGAAACATTGACAGCTGGACAATTAATAGTTGAGTTTGAGTAAAAAGTTGTATTTTTTTTAAGCTAAAGGGGTTAAGTATATTGCAATTAAATTGTGATGAATTAGCAAAAAATATTCGCCTTGGTGATCGACGAGCTCTCTCAAAAGGTATCACCCTAGTTGAATCAGCCCTTGCTGCCCATCAAGAGAGTGCGTCAATATTGCTTGAGTTATTGATGCCATACACAGGTCGATCTATCAGAATTGGGGTATCTGGCTCCCCCGGCGTGGGAAAATCCACATTTATTGAATCCTTTGGTAATCATGTCATAAAAAAGGGGTATAAAGTCGCTGTGCTAGCAGTAGATCCTACATCTTCAGTAAGTGGAGGCTCTATATTAGGGGATAAGACCCGTATGGAGACTTTATCACGTGACGTTGATGCATATATTAGACCTTCTCCTGCAGGAAAAACACTAGGAGGTGTTACTAGGAGAACACGAGAAACATTATTGTTATGTGAAGCTGCTGGCTTCGATGTAATTTTTGTAGAAACAGTTGGAGTGGGGCAATCAGAGACGGCTGTTTCAGAGATGACAGATATGTTTTTGTTACTTATACCGCCTGGAGGTGGAGATGAACTTCAGGGAATCAAACGCGGTATTATGGAGCTAGCTGATCTAGTATTAGTAAACAAATCTGATGGGGATCAGTTGGCCGCTGCCTCAAGAACAGCCTGTGATTATCAGACGGCATTGCAGTTTTTGCATAATCGAAGTTTAAATTGGGAGGCGAAAGTGCAGACAATGTCTGCCCTTACAGGTCAAGATATTGACTCAGTATGGCAGATTATCAGTGAATACAAAGCTCTATTAAACAAAACAGGAGAAATTCATTCACGTCGAATTGAGCAATCAACTGCATGGATGTGGAGTGAAGTAGCCGACGGACTGCTGGATGAACTAAAAAAAAGTGGGTCTGTAATGAGTCTTGTAGAAAATATAGAAAAAAAAGTAAAGAAAGGTAAACTTCCCCCTACAGTCGCAGCAAGAAGGCTAATAGAAAAATTTAGGAGATAGTTAAAGTTAATTTAACTTACAGGATAATTCATGATCGGTGATCTTAACCATATAGCTATTGTTGTTCCAGACCTTAAAAAGGCTGTGGAAATTTATAATGTGGCGCTGGGTGCGAAAGTTTCGGGCCCTACAGATCTGCCTGATCACGGGGTCCGTGTAATTTTCGTGGAGTTAAACAACACAAAAATAGAATTATTGCTACCAATAGGAATAAATTCTCCAGTCGCAAGTTTCCTAAAGCGCAATCCTTCTGGTGGGATACATCATATTTGCTATAGTGTTGAAGATATCCTCGATGCAAAAAATAGGTGTATTACAATGGGCCTGAGAATTATAGGTGACGGAGAGCCTCAAATTGGAGCTCACGGAAGGCCAGTATTGTTTCTTCACCCTAAGGACTTATGTGGAACTCTTATCGAATTAGAGCAAATATAAGTTTTTATCATTTAAATTATGTCGTTAGGCGTCTTCTATGCTGCGATAATAATTCATTAATATCTCAGAAACCTCTGGTCTAGAAAATTCTGGAGGCGGAGCTATTCCACTGTTCAACATCTGACGAACTTTCGTACCCGAAAGTGTTATAAAGTCTTCTTTTGAATGGCCATCTACTTCATTCATCATAACTACTTTATTTAATTTTTTTGAGTACGCAGTATGATCTGCGGGAAAAATTTCGATATTAAGAGAGCCACTAGGAACCTTTTTCTTAAATATTTCTTGCGCATCAAATGCGCCATAAAAATCACCTACCCCTGCGTGGTCTCTACCTATGATTAGGTGCGTAGCACCCATATTTTGTCTAAAAATAGCATGCAGAATTGCTTCTCTGGGACCGGCATATAGCATATCAAACCCATATCCATTAACCATAACTGAATTTTCGGGGAAATATAAATCAACCATTTTTCTTATACAGGCATCACGAACTGCTGCCGGAACATCACCTTTCTTCAATTTACCAAGTAGCATATGAACAATTACCCCATCCGCACCAAGTCGCTTCATAGCCATGCGACAAAGTTCCTCGTGAGCTCGATGCATTGGATTACGTGTTTGAAAAGCAACAATTTTTTTCCACCCTCTGTACTCAATTTCGTCACGGATTTGTTGTGCAGTTTTGAAGGTATCTGGATAGTCATTTCTAAAGTAACTGAAATTTAATACTTCGATTCTCCCTGAGATTAAATAGTTACCTAAATTGCAAAACGTTTTTACTCCAGGATGGTTGATATCAACTGTCCCAAAGGTATCTGCTGCTATGGTTTGTATTTGTTCGTCGGTGACAAGTTCAATATTTTCAATATCCATTAAAGCTATAATTGGATGATCTTTGCTATTTGGGTCTCTTAGGGCAATTCTTTCTGCCCCATTTAGGCTATTGATATCCTTAGCAAGATTTACTATAGGTGTCGGCCAGAACAATCCGTTAGCCATATGTAGATTCTTTGAAACACTGAGTGAATCTTTAAGATCCATATAACCATCAAGTGGATTAAAGTATCCTGCACCAAGCATTACTGCATTTGCAGCAGCAGATGAATTCAGGATTAATGAAGGCAGACTAAGACCCTCTTTCTCGAGTTGATTTCTATACTCATCATCAGAAACGAATAGGGAATTTAGTTTTTTTGAGCCATGAGGCTTAATCACTTTATGTTCTCCTGAAAGTTTACATTAATGCGCGTTGATAAGAAATATAGACATTAATGATTGGGTCAAATTATGTAAAATCTGAATCAGACGCAGTTTTTTAAACTTCTAAAAGCTTAATATTCAAGTGAAACGAATAATAGCTACAATTATTATCCTTTTCTACATATAAGACGAACTGTCATCCAATATAATTAAATTTTTGTAAAAATTATCTAGCATATTAAAAATTTATATAACGAATAATTTAATATAAAAACAACGTTCACGACTGTCGATTATGTCGGTATAATAAATGAATGTAATTTAAAATACTAAAAACGATTTATTAAAACCATGGAGAAGGTAATGACTTTGTATAAAAAAATAATTCTTTCTATCCCAGTAATGATATTACTTCTAATCGTATCGGGCTGCGGATCAAATGAAAAAGAATTAGTCCTTACTGCTCAGCAAGAGAAAGAGATAGCTGAGCGCCTAGCTCCCATTGGTCAGGTGGTTTTAAAAAAAGATATAGTTGACACTATATCAAATGTTGCAAGTGCCACTCCTGCACCTAAAATAGAACTTTCATCTGGCTCAGAACATATTGTTAAGATGTTAAATTCTGGAGTTGGTGGGAACATGATTTTTGAGCCTGCTGTGATAAAGGTGTCAAAAGGCGATACTATCCATTTTAAAGCTACAGATATGTCCCATAATTCAGCCTCTATGGCTGACATGATACCAAATGGTGCAACCAGCTGGTCTGGACCAATGAACGAAGATATAAGTATTAAATTTGATACAGAGGGTGTGTATGTATACCAATGCGATCCCCATGCAATGATGGCTATGATTGGAGTTATTCAAGTTGGTGACGCGATTAATTTAAGTGAGATTAAAGAGCTTTCAGGTGAGAAAAAATCAACTTTTATGATGAATTCAGATAGATTAGATACGTATTTATCTCAACTTTAAATGAAGCCTGATGGTTATATTTTTGAATATAATGCGCTGTGCAATTTTGCATATTTTATTTGATAGCTAAAAATCCTTCAAAACACAAATATTTTTGCACAGTATTTATATCAATAAAACCTGCTCTTTTAAGCATGTCTAGATTACCTTGTGTTGAGAAGGGCTCCAAAACACCTTTGAGACTTCTAGACTTACCGATTATCTCTTCAGCTGAATAACCTTCTCTAAGCTTATAGTCATTATATAAAGAAGTGAGTATATCTTGGAATCTCGCATCAGCCCCCCGTACTTTTTCAAACAGAAATAAAGCTCCTCCCCAATTTAATTTTTCATAAATCGAGTTCATTAAGTTCTGACGAACCTAAGTTTTAATAAACTGAGCGGTGTAGTAGCATATAATTAGATCGGCTTCGTTAATTTCTAAATTCATGACATCCTCAGCTAGGAAAGAGACATTTAGATCTTTTTCTTTGCTAAGTTTGGATTCTGCTTTTTTGATCATATCTTCTTCTATATCTATGCCAATGAAATGAGCTTCAGGTTTATTTTGATGGTGAGCAGCTAGCCTCAATGTTAGCGTTCCTGTAGAGCATCCTATCTCATAACAGAGTGATTTTGGTTTGATAAAAAAATCACTCATATCACATATAAGGTTATGTCCTTCTTCATACAAGGGAACAGACTTAGCTATATGTTTATCAAAAGAATCCACTAGTTCTCCATTGAATTTCCAGTTTGCTCTCTCAAAGGGCAAACCCTCAACTATTTTTTTCATTCTTCAACTCCACGAGTCTAAATTTTAATCATTCAAGCAAAACATATATATTAACATTATATATCTAATGCTCTTTACCCATCTAAAAGTTAAAATATATAAATGATATTTCCCAATAAAGTCAAAATTGTTGAAGTGAGCCCCAGAGACGGACTCCAGAATGAGTCACAGTTAATTACTGTTAATTCAAAAATAAAGTTAATAGAACTCCTAATCGATGCCGGAGTATCTTTTATCGAAGCCGGAAGTTTTGTTAACCCAGAGTGGGTACCTCAAATGGCGACAACTGATCAAGTATTGAATGGGATTAAAGCCAATAAAAATGCAACATTTTCAGTTTTAGTTCCAAATATGTATGGATTTAAGCAAGCTATGGAGTCTGGCGTTAAAGAGGTTTCAATTTTCGCGTCAGCTTCGGAGACATTTAGTAAAAAAAATATAAATTGTTCTATTAAAGATAGTTTAAGGCGTTTTTTACCCATACTTGAATCAGCCATTGATAAAAAAATACCTGTCCGTGCGTATATTTCTTGTATAGCAGGTTGCCCGTATGAAGGTAAAGTTCAACCGAGTAAGGTGGCTGCTCTTGCCAGTGAGCTTTACCAGATGGGCTGCTACGAAATCTCTCTTGCAGACACGACTGGTATTGGAACACCGGGAATAATCTCTCAGATTATAGAAAACGTTTCTGCAAAGATTCCTCACAGTAGTATCGCTGGTCATTTCCACGATACTTATGGTCAAGCATTAGTAAATATTTATACTGCTTTATCAATGGGTGTATCCATTTTTGACAGCTCTGTAGCTGGATTAGGCGGCTGCCCTTATGTAAAAAATCCAGATAAAAATATAGCCTCTGGTAATATTGCAACTGAGGATTTAATTTATATGCTCAATGGTTTGAATATCGAGCATAATATTGACCTAAAAAAATTGCTAAAGGCAAGCCTTTTCATCTCAAAAAAAATAAAAAAAATCGGTACATCAAAAGTTTCTGCAGCATTAACTTGATAAATGAACACTTTTTATTGTATTTTGCAGCTTTAAAATAAACACAAATAAAAAACGAATTAGAGACTCGACATGAATTCTCCATCTGAAGAAAAAAAGAAAAAAAATAAGTTAAAAAACCTCAAGGAAATCGAGGTTAACGGCACAATTATTACTCGTGATCAAATTATTAAAGAAATGCAACACCACCAAACTGGCTCACAAAACGAAATCATTAAAAAATCATCTGAAGTGTTGATTATACAGTTATTATTTTTGCAAAAAGCAAAAGAGCTTGAATTAGACAAGGATTTATCATTTAAAAGTGATGCTCCGATTGAAGAAACAATAATAGCAAGATTGATTTCAAAAGAAGTCCCGAAATCGGATGAAATTACTGAAGAAGATTGCCAGAAATATTATGACCTACATACCAGTGATTTTTTGACTAAAGAGATGTTGGAGCTTAAACATATTTTATTAAGCGCCAGCTTAGACGATAAAAAAAGCAAGAATGATACAAAAAAATTAGCCTCTTCTCTCATAAAGACTTTAAAAGAATCTATAGATCAATTTGATTTTTTAGTTGATGAATATTCACAGTGCCCATCTAAGGAAAAAAGCGGTTCACTCGGGAGGGTAGGCAGGGGCCAATTTCCATTAGATTTTGAAAAAATTGTATTTGGGCTTGATTTAGGGTTATACGACAAACCAGTCAAATCAGAATTCGGCTACCATATTGTTTTCATAGAAAAGGTGTTGCCACCTAAGCAGTTAGAATATGAGCAAGTTAAGGGTGATATTGCCGACATGTTGATAGAAATAGGGCATCGCATAGAGCTCTCGAAATATACACATCAATTAATTAGCAATGCAAATATTAAAGGCATAGACTTTAAAATTGGCTAAATAAGTTAAGTTTCTCCCAAAAAAATATTTGACTTGTATAAAGTTCAAATATCACTAGCAAGTATTTCTATTTGTTGATTGGTTAATTTCTTGCAGGCATCATCTAATTTTTCAACCCTAAATAGTAAGCTTTTCTCACTGGGAGGGGACAAATGTGCCCTCTCTAATGCTTTATGGTTTTTAGTTTTTTCATCAAGTAGTATCTCACCTCCCACTGCTTGTTCGAGCATAGACTGCAACAAGGTTAAGTAGTCTCCTCGCGCCGATTCCCGAAGGAGCTGTGATTTAAAATTTTTACATCTAACGTTAATCAAGGCACTGGCTAGTTCTAATTGAATGCCGTGCGTATCTAATAACTTATCACCTAAACTATGTATCACTGAAGAACAGCATAAAGCTCTTAAGGGGTAATCGTCTGCGGTACTCTTTTTTTTGAATTTTAGATATATACAGCGCTGGTCAGCATTGAATCTAGTCGCTCCATATATATCAGATACCTTATTTATCAGAATATCAAATTGATACATTAAGGACTCAAGATGCTCTGGGTTCACTCTCGTTTTTAAGATAGTTAAATTTTTGCATTCAACAGCCAAGATTGTAGATTCTTCATATCGTTCTTCCATACCAAAAGCTTGGCTGTTAGTTCTTGAGGATATTAACGGCTTAAGCCTATTTTCAAGTATACTTAACTCGTCCATAGTTCCTTCGCTATTATTAGGAAGTTGCTCATTAATATTGTTAAGTCTCACTGAAAGGTTTTTTCCTAATTTTACTGATATATATATCAATGTTGAAAATATACCTATAAACAATAAGACGATAACTTTATTCTTACCTTTAAAGTAACTAGAAAAAAAACCTTCATAAAATTGAATAACAGCATATCCTGCAATTTCATTTTCAATAGTGATTGGATTTATATATTTGTTGCCTAAAATATTTCTATTATTAATTTGAGTTACTCTTTCGGCTTTAGATAAAATTTGCATGGATGCATCATAAACAGCTACAAATCCTATGCCGTCAATTCTCAACATATCGTCTAATTCAATTTGAAGACTCAATATATCTTTATTTATTATTGAATTTTTTGTAATTTTTGCTAGTTGTAGAGACAATGTATCGCCTAAATACTTCTCTTGTTTGTCTATGATCATAGACATTTGATGATTTATAATTAATACACTTAAAGTTCCAAAAATTATAGAAAATAATACAGCCAACATGGGTAATACTATCGCGTAAGACTTTTTGTTCTTGCCCATCATCAGTAATTCCCATAAGGTCTATGTGTTATTTATTTTAACTTAAGAAACGCTCTTCTATAATACCTGAACTTAAACTTTACTGCGTCTTTAGATTTAATTACTTTATAATGGATTAATGGTGAAAAATTTTTTGCTCATTAGTATATCAGGCCCCGATAAACCTGGAATTACCCAGGCTGTCTCAGAAGTACTTATGCATCATGACTGCTATATATTAGATATAGGTCAGTCTGTTATTCACGATAATCTCAATCTTGGATTTTTGGTAAGAACACCCTTGGGGCATAAATTAGAGGATATAAAAAGTGAAATTTTTCCTTCGCTTGATGCCTTTACATTAAAAATCCGATTTCAGGAAATCGATGAAGAAAGTTATACTTATTGGGTAAACCAGCAAGGTAAGCCGCGTCATATTGTCACACTTCTTTCAAGAAGGGTGACAGCTGAGCATATAGCACGGGTTTCAGCAGTTACAGTTAGACATGAGCTCAATATTGATAAAATTACTCGTCTTTCTGGTAGGCTGCCATTGAATCGTGTCGAAAGCAGCAGTAGGTCTTGTGTAGAGCTTTCTCTTCGTGGTTTACCTATCGATTTAGCTAAGTTTCGTTCTTCGCTTCTAGAGATGTCCAGTGAAATGGAAGTTGACATAGCTTATCAAGAGGATAGTATCTTTCGTCGAAATCGACGTGTTGTGGTATTTGATATGGACTCAACACTTATTGAATCAGAGGTCATTGACGAACTTGCGAAAGAAATTGGATTTGGAAATGAGGTTTCTAAAATTACAACAGCTGCGATGCGAGGTGAAATAGACTTTAAAGAAAGCTTTAAGCGGCGACTTCGTTTTCTCAAAGGGTTAGATGAGACAGTTTTGGAAAAAGTCTTTCTTCGATTAAATCTTACCGAAGGAGCAGAGGATTTAATGTCTACGCTTAAGTTACTTGGCTATAAGACTGCAATTCTTTCAGGGGGATTTGATTATTTTGCCTCTCGAATCCAAAAAAAATTAGGTATTGACTATGTATATGCTAATAAACTTGAAATAGTTAATGGAAAAGTTACTGGAAATATTTCAGGAACAATAGTTGATGGAGATCGAAAGGCTTTATTGTTGCGAGAAATAGCTGACGGTGAAAATGTTTGCTTAGAGCAAGTAATTGCAGTCGGAGACGGTGCAAATGACCTTCCGATGTTAAGTATCGCAGGGCTAGGGATCGCTTATAGGGCTAAACCTTTAGTAAAAGCGAATGCTAAACAATCTATATCTAAGGTTGGGCTTGATGGAATTCTATATTTAATGGGTATTAGCGATAGGGATGTCTCACGATTAGAATAATTTCTCATAAAAGCTGATAACTATATAATTAAAGTAACGCTACTTTATTTGGCATTCCTGCTACCTCTCTCACCAGTTTAGGCACTAAGTACCCCGGAAGTTTCGCTGTAAGATCAGCAAGCAATTCTATGGCTGCCATGTCATTTACTTCAAAATGGGAAGCTCCATTAACTTTATCTAGTTGATGCAAGTAGTAGGGCATTACTTTCATCTCATAAAGCCTCTCACTTAGCCTTTGCAGGATATCAACGGAATCATTTATTCCAGCTAGTAGCACTGTTTGATTTAGTAAGGTGACTCCGGCTTTGGAAAGCTTATGCAGAGCACCCGCTACAGAGTCATCAAGCTCTCTAGGGTGATTACTGTGAATAACAAGTGATGTCAGTAAACGAGTAGAAGTGAGCCATGCTATACAATCCTTTGTTATGCGATCAGGTATAACAATAGGCAGTCTTGTATGCACACGTAATCTCTGGACATGGGGTATCTTTGCAATTTCTTTAGTCAACCAAAAAAGTTGAATATCACTGATCGCAAGTGGGTCTCCTCCACTAAAAATAACTTCAGTAATTGTTTTATTTTGTTCAATATAGTTAATTGCATTCTTCCATTGGTTCTTTCCCGGTCTATTATCTTCATAAGGAAAGCTTCGCCTAAAACAGTAGCGACAATTGATTGCACAGTTAGAGCTAACAATTAGAAGAACTCGACCTTCATATTTATGAACTAAACCGGGCATCAAGTTTGTTTCAATCTCGCTCAAAGGGTCTTCAGTATATCCAGGTGCTGCATAGAGCTCTTGCTTCGAGGGCATTATTTGTTTTAAAAGTGGATCATCTAGGTCGCCCTTTTTTATGCGCTTAATATAAGCATAGGGAACTTTCAAAGAAAATTCTTTACTAGCTTTTAGAGACCCACCCAAAAGAGTTTCAATAGTTTTTTTCTCAAAATCCAGATATTCGAGTAACTTTTTTGGATCACGTATACTTTGAGTAATTTGCTCTTGCCACGAAAGACTATCTACAGATGCAATAGAACGGGTTATCATAGGGGCCTCTTTTTTATGATAGTTAATTAAATATTGAGGTAATAATGGCTAACTATTCTACCAATGAATTCCGCTCCGGTCTGAAAGTAATTTTGGATGGCGATCCCTGTAATATTTTAGAAAATGAATTTGTGAAACCTGGTAAAGGTCAAGCATTCAATCGTGTTCGTTTACGTAATTTAAGATCAGGGCGAGTATGGGATAAAACATTTAAATCTGGAGAATCACTCGAAGGAGCTGATGTAACAGAATGCGATATGCAGTACCTTTATAATGATGGGGAATACTGGCACTTCATGGAGCCAGATACATTTAATCAACACCAAGCTGATAAAAAGGTTCTAGGGAATTCAGAATTATGGCTAAGAGAACAGGATATAGTGATGGTAACTTTATATAACGGTTCACCATTATTGGTAACGCCTGCTAATCATGTTGAACTTGAAATTCTAGATACTGATCCTGGTGTAAAGGGCGATACTGCTCAAGGTGGAACAAAGCCAGCAACCCTTAGCACCGGCGCGATAATCAAAGTGCCACTTTTTCTAAATATAGGTGAGTTCGTGAAAGTTGATACACGTACAGGGGAATACATAAGTCGTGCTTGATTTAATTATTAATGTTAATTGTATATGACTTTTTGGCAGCCAACAGCCTCTATTGATGTACTTAGATATCGTGCTAAGACACTCTTTTCTATACGAAAATTTTTTTATGAAAAGGGAATTCTGGAAGTTGAAGTTCCATTATTGGGAAAAACTGGTGTAACTGACCCGTTTATCGATTGTTTTGAGTTAAATATTAATAATGAAACTAAATATTTACAAAGCTCACCAGAATATTTTATGAAAAGACTTCTTGCATCGGGCTCCGGACCTATTTATTCTCTTGGAAAAGCATTTCGCGCAGAGCAAGCTGGTAATAAACACCAGCCAGAATTTACTATTCTAGAATGGTACCGAATTAATTTTGACGAAAGTCAGCTTATGGCAGAAATCGCAGATCTGATGAGAACCTTGGAAATATGCTACAGTCATAGGTCTATAAGATATTTAGATGTATTTAAAGAGCATACCTCCCTTAACCCACACCAATCACCACTATATGATTTACAAAAACTAGCATCTATTACCTCTGGCAACGACTTTTTCGATAAAGATAGAAGTTGCTGTTTAGATTTAATATTCAGTTTATGTATCGAACCCAAACTTCCCAGGGGTTTAGTGTTTGTTTACGATTATCCAGTTTGTCAATCTGCTCTGGCGCAACAAAAAAAAGATAACGACGGCTTCTTAGTTGCTAGACGTTTTGAAGTTTACTTAGACAATTTAGAGCTAGCTAATGGCTACTTTGAGCTAAATAACTTTGACCAGCATATAAAACGTTTTGCCAAGGACAACATCGTGCGTGAAAAATTAGCTAAGAAAACAATTTCTATTGATAGAGATTTCTTGGAGTCGATCAAATCTGGATTACCAGTTTGTTCAGGAGTCGCGATTGGGATAGATAGGTTAATTATGAGGATACTAGGTTTAAATGATATCACTGAAGTAATATCATTTGGTTCTACGAGAGCTAATTACACTAATGAGTAGGTTACCAAAAAACGATAAACCACCAGCTATATTCCTTATGGGTCCTACTGCCACAGGTAAAACAGATTTAGCTATAAAACTGCATAAATATCTTCCTATTGAAATAATCAGTGTCGATTCTTCTCAAATTTATAAGGGAATGGATATTGGATCAGCTAAACCGAGTAAAGAGGTTCTTGATAAGATACCACACAGATTATTGGATATAAGAGATCCTTCTGAAGTATATTCAGTTGCAGATTTTGCGAGAGATGCGAGAAAAGCAATGCAAGAGATAACAGACCAAGGACAAATACCAATTTTGGTGGGTGGAGCCATGTTATACTTCAGAGCCCTTTTAAATGGTTTGGCAGATAATCCTCCACCAGATGATGTAATAAGAAAAAAAATTGAGGCTGAAGCCTCTAAGCATGGATGGCCCTATTTATACTCAAAATTAAAAGACTTTGACCCTGATCTGGCAAAAGATTTACACCCAAATAATTCGCAACGAATACAGCGCGCCCTTGAAGTTTATTATATAACAGGTGAAATACCATCCAATATCAGAAGGAATCAAAAGAAATATGGTAGTGAAATTAAGTCTATAATAAAAGATTACCAGATTATTCAAATTGCCTTAATTCCAATAAAAAGGATTGACTTGCATAAACGAATTGAAAGTAGATTTACGAAGATGCTAGATGCAGATTTTGAAGCAGAAGTAAGATTACTCTATGATAGAGGTGATCTCCATGAAAATCTCCCTGCTATTAGATCTGCTGGTTATAAACAGATGTGGAGTTATTTGTCAGGAAAAATTGAATATAATGATATAATTAAATTAAGCAATGCAGCGACCAGACAGCTTGCGAAACGTCAGTTGACTTGGCTAAAAAAATGGCCTAATTTACAAGAGATAAAAGTAGACTATTCAAACCAAGAAAACACTAACTACGAGAGTAAAATGCTTTTTGATTGCTTAAAGATATTAAAACGTTCAAATATATATAGTGGTGTTAGTCATTAGCACTATAGAAATTATGATATTACCTTTAATCTAAGGAGTGCATTAATGCCTAAAGGTCAAAACCTCCAAGATCCTTTTTTAAACACTTTAAGAAAAGATGAGATACCTGTATCTATTTTTTTAATAAATGGTATAAAGCTGCAAGGTAAAATAGAATCTTTCGATCAATTTGTGATAGTGCTAAAAAATACAACAAATCAGATGATATATAAGCATGCAATATCAACAATCGTACCAACTCGCAGTATAAAACTATCAGAGGTCGATATAGTTGATCCAAGTAGTAGCTAAATTACAAATAAAAGGTCAGTATTAAATTGTTTTTTGAGCGCCCTAATACTGGTGAACTTGCGATCTTGGTACACCTAAACCTCGACAACGAGAGTGAATCAGAGGATCCAAAAGAATTTGAAGAGTTAGTTATCTCTGCTGGAGGGATCCCTGCATCTTTGCTAGTTGGATCAAAAGCAATGCCCCATCGCAGGTATTTTGTTGGTACAGGAAAGCTTGAGGAGCTAAAGCAATTGGTCTTTCAGCATTGCGCCAATCTTGTAATTTTTAATCATAGCTTGTCGCCCAGCCAAGAGAGAAACTTAGAATTTGAGTTGAAATGCAGGGTATTGGATAGAACAGGACTAATATTAGATATTTTTGCTCAAAGAGCACTTACTCACGAAGGGAAACTTCAGGTTGAGCTAGCACAACTTCAGCACATGTCAACAAGACTTGTTCGTGGTTGGACACATTTAGAGCGCCAGAAAGGAGGCATAGGATTAAGAGGGCCAGGTGAGACTCAGCTTGAAACTGATCGAAGATTGCTGCGTTATCGTATAAAATCTATTTTGAAAAGATTAGCAAAAGTTAGAAGCCAAAGGAATCAGGGTCGTCGTTCCCGAGAAAGAGCACAGATACCAACTGTATCTATTGTTGGATATACAAATGCAGGAAAATCAACCCTTTTCAATCGTCTTTCTTTGGCAAATGTATATGTTGCAGATAAACTTTTTGCAACACTTGATCCAACAATGCGCCGCGTAAAACTAGATGATTACGGTTCAGTTATTCTAGCTGATACAGTTGGTTTCATTAGTCATTTGCCACATAAGCTAATAGACGCTTTTAAAGCTACATTAGATGAGACGGCTAATGCTAAACTACTTTTACATGTAGTTGACGCTGCCTCTGAAATGCGAAAAATAAATATCAAACATGTTAATGAAGTGTTGTCAGAAATAGGTGCTAATGATCTCCCAAAACTGATTGTTTACAACAAAGTTGATCTCATTGAGGAGTTTAAAGAGAGAATTGATAGAGACGAAAATGGCAAGCCGGTTGCAGTTTGGCTCTCCGCTAAAAATGGGCTCGGATGTGACCTCTTGTTTCAAGCTATATCTGAGTTATTGCTAGAAGACATAATTTTTAAAAAACTGAGACTCGATCCAAGTATGGGAAAATTCAGATCTATCCTTTATAACAATAATGCAGTAGTTGATGAAAAACTTGGAAATAATGGAGATTTTTTATTAGAAGTAAAGATTCCTAAAGTAAGTTATTTGCGAATATTAAAAGAGGTAAAAATTAACCCTGATAATTTGTGTGAGATATATTGATTATTATATTTTTTAATCTTGATTTAATAGTATTTAGCTTCTGGAAAGGTACAATTAGAATGGCCGAGAATTTATAGAACAATTTGGAGATTATTATGGCGTGGAATGAACCTGGTGATGGCAAAGATCCATGGGGCGGTAACAGAGGCAATCAGGGCCCCCCTGATATAGATGAAGCAATCAAAAAACTTCGATCACGTATAAATAAATTATTTGGTGGTGTAGGTGGCGGCGGGAAAAAATCAAACAACGAAGGTGGTAAGGGTATTATAGGCCTTATTCTTACTGTAGTAATCATTGGTTGGTCTTTATCTGGTTTCTATCAAGTTGATGAAAAAGAACAAGCGGTTGTTTTGCGCCTTGGTAAGTATATAGATACTGTAGGCCCTGGTTTGCAGTGGAATCCGTCCTTGATAGATAGAATAACCAAAGTAAGGGTCACTGAGGAACGTCAATACTCCAGCAGGGGGCAAATGCTCACAGAAGATGAGAACATAGTAGAGC
>NYXF01000048.1 GCA_002685455.1 Porticoccus sp.
TCGAACCCCTGTTACCGCCGTGAAAGGGCGGTGTCCTAGGCCTCTAGACGAACGGGACTAATTTTTTAAAAATTAAACATTCTTTAAAAAGTAAGGCGCGCATTCTATGAATCAGGCACTTGACTGTCAAGTCCACCTCATTCACTACTTGTTAAAAAATAAACAACTAAAGATACCAAAAAATTTTATTTAGGCACTAAATCCAATGAAAGCGAATTTATGCAATATCTCAAACCCGTTGGCTCAGGTCCGTCGGTAAATAAATGTCCTAAATGAGATCCGCAATATGCACATGTCACTTCAATACGCTCCATCCCATAGCTATAATCTGTTTGCTTTTTAGTTGCTCCACACTTAATGATATCAAAAAAACTTGGCCACCCTGAACCAGAATCGTATTTTTTTTTCGAATCAAACAAAGGCATCTTACAGCATGTACAAATATAAACGCCTGATGATTTTTCATTGTTAAATTTCCCTGAAAAAGCTGGTTCTGTGCCCTTTTCCCAACAAACGCTAAATACCTCTGGTGATAATTTTTTACGCCAAGCCTCTTTACTTATTTTTTTATCATTCATTGCATCAATCCCACACTTTACCTAGCTATCAATAAAATTTGATATACAATAGCTTAATTATATTAAATTGACATATTTTGATAAACACAAATGCAACATATTAAACAATCAAATAAACTAAATGATGTTTGTTATGACATCCGCGGTCCGATTCATGAGCATGCAAATCGCCTTGAAGAGGACGGTCATCGCATTCTGAAACTTAACATAGGAAATCCTGGTGCATTTGGTTTTGACGCCCCAGATGAAACAATTCAGGATGTCATTCGCAATTTATCAGAAGCCCAAGGTTATTGCCATTCAAAGGGTCTCTACAGCGCAAGAAAAGCTGTTATGCAACGCTGTCAAGTAATGGGTATATCTAATGTCGAGATTGACGATATTTTTTTGGGGAACGGAGTCAGCGAATTAATTGTAATGGCAATGCAGGCTTTGCTTAATAATGATGATGAGATACTAATACCAGCTCCAGATTATCCGTTATGGACTGCTTCCGTGAATTTAGCAGGGGGCAAGGCAGTTCATTATCTTTGTGATGAAAAAAATGATTGGCAACCAAATATTGACGATATAGCTAAAAAAATAACCAAGAAAACTCGTGGAATTGTCGTTATAAACCCAAACAATCCAACAGGAGCAGTTTATAACGAAAATATTTTGCAAGAAATAATCTCTTTGGCTAGAAAGCATAGCCTAATAATTTATGCTGACGAAATATACGACCGGATTTTATTTGATGGATCTAAACATATTCCTATTGCTAGCTTGGCTAATGATTTACTGTTTGTAACGTTAAACGGATTATCTAAAACATATAGGCTAGCTGGTTTCAGATCGGGCTGGCTTGTAGTCAGTGGGGCAAAAGAAACAGCGAAAAGCTATCTGGAGGGTCTCGAAACACTATCCTCCGTAAGACTTTGTGCTAACGTTCCTGCTATGTTTGCGATTCAAACAGCGTTAGGTGGTTATCAAAGTATCGAAGACTTAACGGGACCAGGGGGCCGATTATTACTTCAGAGAGACAAGGCATGGTCCCTGCTTTCAAGCATTCCCGGGGTAAGCTGTGTAAAACCAAAAGCGGCTATGTATTTATTTCCGCGTTTGGATCCAAAAATATATCCAATAAAAGATGATGAAAGTTTTGTATTAGACTTACTTCTTGAGCAAAAAATTCTTTTAGTTCAGGGCACAGCCTTTAATTGGCCCGATCCCGATCATTTTCGTATTGTTTTTCTACCAAGAGAGGATGATATAACAGAAGCGATAAATCGATTGTCAAAATTTCTTAAGCAATATCGCATTAATAACGGTACTTACTTTTGATGGCGATAAAAACAGCATTTTAAAGCAATCTGACAGGACAAAATCTTAAAGTTTAGTAAAACCAATTTTTTGTAAATTTAATGCTAAAGTAATATCTGTATTTTTTTTTAAGTAATATCTATTAAAGTCGTATCTTTTTGGACAATTCTTTCTTAGCGCATCAAATTTTACAGAGGTATTACCAGTTTTTTTCAACAATGTTTTTTTCATTAAGTGATCTATTTTTTTTATATCAAAAGTGGCTATTATTGCCTCATGTATAGAATCGGAAGACAACTTAAAAAGTTTTTCTTTGGGGGGGATTACCGGTTCAGAGATATTGTATCTAGAGCAGAATGCCTCAAAAATCATTTGTGTCCCTTTAACCTTTCCATCATGACTGTAACCTGCAATATGAGGGGTACAAATATCAACTACTTTTAGCAAGGGTAACAATATATTGGGTTCATTTTCCCAAACATCAAGTGATATCTGGCAGCTCCTTGTTTTTATAAAATTTAATAGTGTCCTATTATCAATTACCGCGCCCCTACTAGTATTAATTAGTAAAGTATCTGTCTTAAGATTTGAAAAAACCTCATCACTAAATAAGTGGTAGGTAGGAAAAGGCCCATCAACTGTTAAGGGTACATGAAGTGTTAGAATATCTGATTTGATGATCTCCTCAAAAGTAACTAGATGATTGTCTTTGCTGGCATCCAAAAATGGATCATAACAACAGCAATCGACTCCGAGATCATTGAGTATTTTATATAATTTACCCCCTATACTACCGCAACCAACAATACCAACTGTCTGCTCCATCCAGTTTGGCCGTAAAGAGAACATAGACGAAAGCACATATTGAATTACTGCATTTGAGTTGCAGCCTGGGGCATTTGAGAAGCATATATCCCTCTCACGAAGGTAAACCTGATCAATATGGTCTGTTCCAATAGTTGCAGAACCGACAAACTTTATCTCACTATTTTTTAACAACTCTTCATTAACGCTCGTTACAGATCTAGTAAGTAAAACGTCAGCATATTTAATATTCTCTGAGCTAATTTGTCGGCCAGGGAGCATAGTAATATCACCATATGGTGAAAACAATTCTTTCACTAAAGGCATACTCTCGTCAGCTACAATTTTCATATTTTAAATCACTTTATACATTTTTTAATATTTTATCTTGTAGCTAGCTCGTAGAAAGTCCGATTGAAAGGATCTACTCCGGAATAGTAAGTTAGCGCCTTTGTAAAAAATTGTGCTCGGCTAGGTAAAGGTTCAGAGCACCAATTAAGAGCTTGACAAGAAACTGATTTCAAAAAATAACCACTAGATTCAACGTTTCCATTTAAATTATCGATGCTTATATTGAATGTATTATCCGATGCAATGGAAAAAATCCACTCTAGTGCTTGAGGTTTAACTTCAACTTTTTCAAATATGTTCTGCTGGGCTACCGATCTCTCATCTGAGTTATACCAGTAACCGTAATCAATATGCCTGCGCCTCAATCTTCCTGCTAAACACCAATGTGCAACTTCGTGCAAAGCACTCGAAATAAAATCACTACGAAATATCAACCGATTAATACTACAATCAGGGCTGACAGGAAGGTAGACTGGTTCTTTTGCCCCACCTTCCAACCTAACATTATGACTAGCAAAAAACATATCATTAAAAATTAAAATTAATTCATCTAAATTTAATCGACCTTTGTCTTTTAAAAGGCAAGGGTGCTTGATTTTACCTATCACAACTTAAGTCATCTCCAAGTATGCAAATTTATAATTTAAACCAGTAATGTAATAAATACAATTTAACTAAAAAAATAAAAAAAAATATAGCACTATATGTTGTACTTTTATCAAATCAGTAGTACCTTATATGGTGTATTAGGTAAATTTGAATAATTAAAATTACCCTTTTAATGGTTTCACATATTAAATAATATTTGAGAAATATATTATGACTACCTCAATACCTAATTTAAAAATAAATAATGTAATTGATATTTTTTCTCGACAACCTTATTCGCATTCAAATGAAGAGATAATTACCCGTTTGGCGCCTGAATATGACGGACTAGAGATGATATACTCGAATGAAAATAATTCATCAAAGCTTTTTAGTATTAAGATTATATGCTGGGGTCTTCAATCTGATGGGAAAGTTGTTGGTCTTGTTCCATGGTTAGATAAAATAGTTCCGTGTGCCCAGATTCAAGACCCACTTAATGGTCGTTGGGAAGGTTATTTCGATCCAACAGTTAGTGAAGTTTTTTATGAAGCACCTGTTCATAAGGTAATTGAGCTGGAAACTGCCTATGAGCAATACGGTAGTCGTGGGATTACCGAAGATATAATCCAAGAAATACCTGATATTATTGGCACACATGCTGTTATTTCTAATGATGGTTTTAAAAATATAACTCTTAAGGAAGTAATTTGCTGGAGGTTACTCTCATCTGGCTTAATAGAGTGCATGCTTATCGACGACACTAAAGTGACTTCTACCCCAGTTTTAATTGGCGATAAATGTTTGTACTCTGGAAGCACTGAAATGGGTTTCAAATACTATTTTCAACATCACATCGCAAATAAAATCAAATCTAAAGATCCAGAGGCTCTTGAAGCTATAGCCCTGCTAGTCGACAGCTGATGGACTTCAAAAATTCTATATATGATTTCTGTTAATTTTTCTTAAGCCGCGAAATTGCCTCTTTGGTAATCAAATTGCAACTTTCTGTTTTAGGATCAAAGGTTATTACTATATTACCTTTCAATATACTTGAGCGTGCGTCTTTTATTTTGGAGTCTAGATTTATTTCTTTTTCTCCATAATCAGTTCCCTCTCTGTTTATAAACTCTTCTATTAAAGCTACTAAAACTCTATCTGGAAGTTTATTTGGTGGTATCTCTATCATGAATAATTCCAATATTAGTGAAATACAACTAGACTATTCTATATATAATAAAGCAAATTTGAATTCAAATTGAAGGATTTATAATGCAACAATACTTAACTCTAACTGTAATAACTCAAGATCGACCCGGTGTCGTCGAAAAAATCGCAAAAGTACTTTTATTAAATAACGGGAGTTGGCTAGAAAGCAACATGTCGAAACTTGCTGGAAAATTTGCGGGCGTACTTTTGGTAAAAATCCCTNAAAAAAATCAAGCTCAATTGTTAGAGCAGCTAAGGGAGCTAAGTAGTGAAGGGATAAAAATTACTGCAGAATTAACTAATAATAATGATCATGATGTAGACTATCGTTATCTTTTAAGTCTTGTTGGTAATGATAGGCCTGGGATTATAGGCGAACTTTCCTCAATTCTAGCCCGATTAAATATAAACGTAGAAGAGCTTTGCACAAATTGCGAGGACGCGCCTATGAGCTCAGAGTTACTCTTCAAAGCTTCCGCGGTTGTCAGCTTTTCAAAAAATTCAAAGATCAATAGTGCTTCGATCCAGAGAGAATTAGAATGTCTATCTGATGACTTTATTATCGAGTTAGAATTAATGGAGGAAAAAAAAGGTAGCTAAATTTAGCCCGCCAATTTCAATTAAAACGTGAATATTTATCCTATTTTTTGCTACCAATTTATGATTTCATATAATACATTAATAAATAATATAGATAGTTTGTTCGCATACAATCAAAAATTTTTAGTTAAATTGCTAAATTACTNATATGTATCAGAGAATTAAAGATACATAAAATAACCACATGACACTTTCGGTAATTATGCTAAATATAGTTTTATTTGAACCTGAAATCCCACCTAACACTGGAAATATAATTAGGTTATCAGCTAATACAGGATTTTCACTTCATCTTATCAGGCCCCTTGGATTCCAGCTGGATGACAAACGTCTCAAGCGAGCAGGTTTGGATTATGGTGAGCACCAAAAAACTAATATATATTCAAACTGGAATAACTTTTTAAAAAATCAATCGCCAGAGAGGATATTTGCAATCAGCACAAAAGGTTCGACTTGCTATGCTGATGTAGAATTTATGGTAGGTGATACATTAGTTTTCGGTCCAGAAACAAGAGGGCTATCTGATAAATTTCGTGAGGCACTGCCACCCGACCGTATACTCAAAATTCCAATGCAACCAAAAAGTAGAAGTATAAATTTATCAAATTCAGTCGCAATAGTGGTTTATGAAGCCTGGCGACAATTTAATTTTAAGGGTAGCGTTTAAAAGAGGGAGAAATGACTAGCTCAAGAAGCATAATAGATAAAAAAAGGGAGGAGAATTTGTCCATTGGTTTATTTTATGGCACATCAACCTGTTATACAGAAATTGTTGCTGAAAAAATTGCAGCAGAACTCAGTAACTGTGCTTCTCAAAAGATAAATGTAAATGTTTATAATATACTAGACGAACCAATCTCATCCATGGAGACATATGACTTCCTAATAATGGGTATACCGACCTGGGATTATGGAGAAATTCAAGAGGACTGGGAGAGAGTATGGGACGATATAGATAAACTCGATTTAAGTGAAAAAACAGTTGCATTATATGGTTTGGGCGATCAGATAGGGTATCCAGATTGGTTCTTAGATGCTATGGGTTACTTATGGGCTAAGATTTCTACCAAAGGCGCAATGACTATTGGTTATTGGCCTGTCGGGGGATTTAGTTTCAGCGAGTCAAAAGCTCTAACTAAAGATAAGAAATATTTTGTTGGCCTAGCAATAGATGATGTAAACGAATTTGATCTTACAGATGAACGCATCTCGATTTGGTGCAAACAAATCTGCGAGGAATTCAATTCAAGATCAAATATCTATGAAATATCCGAGGTCTAATTTTGCCCAAACAAAAAAAGTTGTCAAAGAGTAAGAACCCTTTTTCTAAAGTGAAAGCAAAGCGTCATGAAGGTTTGTATCTTTTTGACCAAATAGGGTTAGAAGGCAGGCGCCTTGTATACCTTGATGGGAATAATCTTGCAGAGAGATGGAATGTTAAGAAGGATAGATCATTTACTATAGGGGAAATAGGTTTTGGTGCTGGATTAAATTTCTTAATTACAGCAAAAGCATGGTTGAAAGGCTGCACTGGGCAGACGAAAACAAGGACTCTAAATTACATATCTACTGAAAAATCACCACTTCCTAAGCAAGAACTTGCTCNTATTTTATCACAAGAATCTGAGCTTTCTGAGTTGGCAGAAGATCTTATTAAATATTATCCACCACCTATTTCTGGAATTCATAGGCTATATTTTAAGGATAAAAATATAGTCTTAACACTTATGTATGGCGATTCATATGATATGTTTTCATCAATAAAAAATAGTGAGCATCCATTTTTTGTGAGAGAAAATAATCCTATCTTTGATACCTGGTTTATAGCTGACTTTTCTAAAAAAAATAATCTAGATTTATTGTCAGCCGATTTATTTAGGGTTATTGCTGATCTTAGCCAACCTGGAACAACTTTTAGTACGTTTACTAAAGATAATCTTATAAAAAAAAGATTTATGGAGGTGGGATTTTCTACAAATATCAATACTTACAGCAGGTCTGCAATTCCATATATTAATGGCAAGTTGATAAATTGGAAAAGTCAAAGTATATCAAAAGAAAGCTGGAAGCCAACTTTATTTAATTCTCCTCATAAAGCGCCGTGGTATTTGACACCTAAAATAGAAAAACCTACTGCAGTGGTCATAATAGGCGGTGGAATAGCAGGCTGTTCAACTGCCAGGGCTTTGGCAGAACGTGGAATTTCTGTAACTATGATTGAACGTCATAAAGATTTAGCACAAGGGGCTTCTGGGAACCCACAGGGTATACTTTATCCTAAACTTTCATCAGGGGTTTCAGAAATTTCACGTTTTGGTATTTCTTCATTAATTGCGGCAAGTAAATTTTATAAAAATTTCTTGGATGATAAAAAATCCGAAAACCTTGGAGATAGATGTGGTGTAATTATATTGCCAAAAAAATCAAGTGATAAGGACGATTTTGAGCTTATTGCTTCAATATATCCTGAGGAGTTTGTCAGTCTGGTCTCAGGCAAAGAACTTGATAAAAAAGCCGGGCTGTCTTTGTCACATAGATTTGGATTATTTTTTCCAGAGCTTGGCTGGATTAACCCACCACATGTTTGTAGATCACTCATTGAGCATCCCTTGATTTGTGTCAAAAAAGCAGAGGTCAAGAATATTGAATTAAAAAAAAATTTAAGATCAAAAGAAGAATTCTGGGTTGTAATGGACGATATGGAAAATTTGCTAGCAGAGACAACTGTGGTTGTTTTAGCCTGTTCTTTTGAAAGTAAAAAATTCAATCAAACCAATTATCTCCCATTAAATAAAGTTCGAGGTCAGACTACAACTGTTCCTGCAAATAAAAAAACTGCCGATCTCAAGAGTATACTTTGTGGTAGGAGCTATTTTCTACCCAAATTTAACGGAACTCATACCCTTGGTGCAACCTATAATAAAAATGAAAATGAAATATCAAATCGCGAAGAGGATCATGCAGAAAATATCAATCAATTAAATGCCTTAGATCGATCACTTTCCGAAAATTTTAGCCAAATAGATACATCTGCACTTGGAGGTAGAGCATCATTTAGGTGCACCACACCTGATTTTTTACCAATTGTTGGTCCCGCTCCAAAACTTAATGATTATCTTAAAGATTATAAACTGATGAAGAAAAATGCTCGGTCTCATATACCGATTCCAGGGGCTACATGGAAAGGTTTGTATCTAAATATTGGCCATGGCTCCAAAGGCCTTAGTTATGCTCCAATTTGCGCCGATCTAATCGCAAGCCAAATATGTAAAGAAGTACCGCCATTAGAGCTTGACTTAAGGCTTGCAATTCATCCTGGTCGTTTTATCATCAGGGATATAAAACGAAATAAATTGTAAATTTTTCTTAATTTCAGGTAAAGAATAGCTTGGTACTTATCTCATATGTAAAATACCTGAGAAAGTAAATATTTTTCCCTCAAGGTCTAAATAATGAACGCAAATTCAAATATAACTGTGCATCCTGCCTTTGAAGTTTTGAGACAAAAAAGAATTAATTCATTGGATATTGAAGTTTTTGAGTTTAAACACAAGAAAACAGGTGCTCAACATATACATATATCAGCAAAAAATACAGAAAATGTTTTTTTAGTCGCTCTTAGAACAGTGCCAACTGACTCGACCGGTGTAGCCCATATACTTGAACATACTGCACTCTGTGGTAGCGAAAAATACCAGGTGCGCGATCCTTTTTTTATGATGATTCGTCGATCTTTAAATACTTTTATGAATGCTTTTACTAGTTCTGATTGGACAGCATACCCGTTTGCAAGCCAGAATAAAAAAGATTTTAATAATTTGCTGGATGTATATCTTGATGCTGTTTTCTTCTCTCGATTGGATGAATTAGATTTTGCACAAGAAGGTCATCGCATTGAATTTAAGGATCCTAAAAATATAGAATCAGAGCTTGTTTTTAAAGGGGTAGTTTTCAACGAAATGAAAGGAGCTATGGGCTCCATCACATCGATTATTTGGCAAACTCTATGCAAACACCTCTATCCTACGACAACCTATCGATTTAACAGCGGTGGTGATCCTGCATGTATTCCAGATCTCACCCACGAGCAATTAATAGAGTTTTATAGGACCCACTATCATCCTTCTAACGCTATCTTTTTGACCTACGGTGATATTGCAGCAGAGGATCATCAAAAACGCTTCGAAAATCAGGTTTTACATAAATTTAATGCTTTAGATGACAGAATTTCAGTCCCGCATGAAAAGCGTTTTTTGAAACCTGTCGCTATTCAAGAGAATTATGCTTTTAATGATGAAAGAGATTCTAAAAATAAAACACATATTATTATGAGCTGGCTTTTAGGTAGCACCACTAATTTAAAAGAAAACTTGGAGGCACAGTTATTATCAAGCGTGCTCTTAGATAATAGCGCATCCCCTTTGCAAAAAGCCTTAGAGGTTACTCATTTAGGTTCATCGCCATCTCCATTGTGCGGGCTTGACGATTCACAACTTGAACTATGTTTTGTCTGCGGAATAGAAGGAAGTAGTGCAGAAAATTCAGATGCACTTGAAAATCTCGTGTTAAGTGTATTAGAAGATATTGTCCAGAACGGTATACCCCAGCCAGAATTAGAAGCCTCACTCCATCAATTAGAATTAAATCAACGCGAAATAGGTGGTGACGGCTATCCTTATGGTTTACAGCTTATACTCACAGCACTAACAAATGCAACGCATAGAGGTGATCCAATTGCCTTACTAGATATTGAAGAAGCCTTAGGTCAGCTGCAAAAGAATATTAAGGATCCTAGCTATATCAAACAACTTACGAGTCGCCTTCTTCTTAAAAATAATCATAGAGTTAGGCTCACACTTATTCCTGACAATAAAATGAAGGAAATAAACGACGCTGTTGAAGCAAAACGCCTGGCCACTATAAAAAACAACCTTGACAAAGAGGGTAAACAAGCTCTAATTAATAAATCATTAGAGTTAATTAAGCGGCAAAATAATGTGGATGACGAATCGATCTTACCTAAGGTTGGATTAGAGGATATTCCAGAAAAAATGGCTGCTACTCCTAATAAGACTAACCATAATGGTTCTCCTTCGCTTAATTTATACGATTCTGGAACTAATGGGCTTATATATCAGCAAGTAATCGTTGATCTTCCTAAATTAACATCTGAGCAAATAAGTCTTATTCCTATTTATAGTAGAGTCCTTACAGAGCTCGGAATTGACGGTAGAAGCTATTTAGATACACAACGCTGGCAATCACAAGTTAGTGGTGGCATAAGTGCTCATGTAAGCGCTAAGGGATCTCTAAAACACATAGAGTCGCTTTCCGGTCATCTGACTATCTCAACTAAGGGGTTAGTAAAAAATCAAGCTGCTTTAAAAGATCTAATACAAGCTACCCTAGAAAAACCTAGATTTGACGAATTATCCAGAATCAAAGAAATAATCGAACAAAAACAGGCGAGGCAAGAGACCGCTATTACTGGTATTGGTCAAAAATTAGCTATGGTTGCTGCCTCAAGGGGAATTTCACCAATAGGAAGACTGGCCCACCAATGGGATGGATTAGGATCAATTATTGAGACTAAAAGATTAAATAATGAAACAACAAAAAAACAATCCCTAGTAAATCTGGGTGATAAGCTATCTGAGCTACACCAGATGATTTTGTTGATGCCAAGAAAACACCTAATAATAGGGGAAGCCGAGAAGTTTCATAATAATACGTCTATAGCTAGTAAATTTTATAATGAAAGGGCTAACCAAAAATTAAAGACATTTGACTGTAACTATCAAGAGTGTAAGGTTTTAGAGTTTTGGGAATTAAATACTCCTGTTAATTTTTGTGCGAAATCCTACCCAACGGTTTCTATAAACCATCCAGATGCGGCTCCATTGACAGTATTAGGTGAGTTTTTAAGAAATGGTTATCTTCATGGGGCAATAAGAGAGAGAGGTGGAGCATATGGCGGAGGGGCACTCCAAGATAACAATATTTCTAGCTTTAAGTTTTTCTCTTATAGAGACCCCCGTCTCGAGGAAACATTAAAAGATTTTGATTCTTCAATAGACTGGATAAAAGATAACGTGCATAAAGACAATCAAGTTGAAGAGGCGATACTTGGTGTAATTTGCTCTATAGATAAGCCCTCTTCACCAGCAGGTCAAGTTATACAAACTTTTCATAATGAGCTTTATGGAAGAACACAGGAAATTTTGGAGTCGTTTAGATCTCGTGTCACAGAAGTTGCATCTAGTGATCTTCGAAGAGTTGCTGAAAAATATCTTGTTGAAGCAAATTCCAATGTTGCTGTGGTAAGCAATAAACAAAATCTTGCTATTGCTGACCGTATGAATCTATCAATAATGACTCTTTAGGTGTAACAAATGTTTGTAACTATTATAGAGCCTAGATTTTCAGAAACAGATATTTTGGGGCACATAAATAATACTGCTTTTCCCGTCTGGTTTGAAACAGCTAGACAGGACATATTCAAATTAGTTCATCCGAATCTATCCAGTAGTGACTGGCCAATGATTATTGCACACATTCACGTTGATTTTATTCTGCAAACTGAATATGGAGATGAAGTAACTATCGAGTCTTCTATTTCAAAAATTGGCAAAAAGTCCTTTGATGTAACTCATGAAGCTTACCAAAATAAGTTATTAGTTGCCAAAGGTAATGCTGTTTTGGTTTGGTATAATTATGCTCAGCAAAGTAGCAGTCTTATACCTGAAGAAATACGCGAATTACTCAAACAACATCAACTATAAAATTAGTATTATGAATATACCTGAGAATTCAATTATTAATTTTTCAGATTTTATTAGTTCTATTTCTGACGGCCAGTTATCTTCTTGGGCAGCTAATCTTCCCGAAGATATTCAGTACTCTATGACGTCTGGTCGCTGGGGTGATATGTCCACCTGGGAGCAAGCCCTAAGTAGCCTACCTGAAATTAATTGCAGTAAATTAGATCTCAAAAATGGGGTGTTCATAGGTCAACTTGGCGATTCCAGTGATATAGAAATAAAACATTTGGAACAGTCGCTGATGAAACTTCACCCATGGAGGAAAGGTCCTTTTTTTATAAGCGGGTTAAATATTGATACAGAATGGAGATCAGACTGGAAATGGGACCGAATAATTCCACATATATCCCCACTTGATGAAAAGCTAGTGTTAGATGTAGGTTGTGGTAATGGCTATCATTGTTTAAGAATGGCTGGCGAAGGAGCGGCTAGAGTCATAGGAATAGATCCCTCAGTAAAATTTATTTATCAATTCTACGCTATCAAGAGTTATATAAATAAATACTTCCATCAAACCAAAGTAAATAGCCAAATACTAGTTGATGTAATTCCGGTGAAAGCTGAAAGTTTACCAAAGAAATTAAAGGCATTTGACACTGTCTTCTCTATGGGTGTAATTTACCATCGTCGATCACCAGGCGAACATTTGTCCAAATTATGGAGCTTTGTTAAACCCGGCGGTGAGATTGTGCTAGAAACACTCATAATAGAGGGCGGACTGGGGGATCAATTAAAACCAAAAGGACGTTACGCTAAAATGTCAAATGTCTGGTCTATACCAAGCATTGAGACTGTCCTTTGCTGGATGGAAGAAAATAAATTTAAAAACTGTCGCGTGGTTGATATTTCAATAACTAGCTTCGAAGAACAAAGATCATCCAATTGGATGAAATTTGAATCTTTATCAAATTTTTTAAACAAAACTAATTCAAGACTCACAGTAGAGGGTTATCCTGCTCCAATTAGAGCTGTATTCATAGCAGAGGCTTAGATATCAAATAGAGTATTTAGTCATCAATTTCAGTATAAATAGTATCTAAAGAAAAAAGGGTGTGAATTTCTGCGCACCAAATATTAAGTCGCTGTGAAGAAAGTTCCGGCTGCTGATCCTCATCAAGTGCCAATCCAACAAATTTTTTTTCATTGCTGTGATCTAAAGTTATTTCAGCTTTTGATGATATATAATCGTAACCATCGGTGGGCCAATAACCCACTATTCGGTCCGCTGATTTACTGACAACTTCATACAGCATACCCATTGCATCTAGAAAAAAATCAGCGTAGCCAAATTGATCTCCTAGACCTACAAATGCAACTGTTTTTCCAGAAAAATTAATTTCCTCCACATCTTCCCAAAATTCCTCCCAGTCAGATTGAATTTGCCCAAAGTCCCAAGTGGGAATCCCAAGAATTAAGCTATCGTAATTAAGAAAGTCGAGTTGCTTTACTTCTCCAACATCATATATATCTACAGCCTCTTCTCCTAGCCTTCTTGCAATACGATGAGCAACAGATTCTGTATTTCCATCATCACTTCCAAAAAAAATTGCAATTTTTTTCACAGTTTATCCAATATCTATTGAAAAAAAATGTTTTATTTGAAGCTCTA
>NYXF01000001.1 GCA_002685455.1 Porticoccus sp.
CTTAGCCTAGAACATCCGGTAACCACAACACTTTCCTTATCAACAATATTAGACTTAATTAATTCTTCTTTTATATAATCCGAATAAACTGCTATTTTATAGAATTTAGACATTTGATTTTTTTTTAGAGCGTATGTTAGATATTTATTATGAAGTTCTGTTGTAACACGTTCTTTTAATAATATTAAAAAAGGAATTTTTAATTTATTACATGCCTTTCCCAATTCTATTTCTGCAAAATATCCATAATTAAAACCAATAAAAATATTAAATGCATATTTTTTTTTTAATATTTCCAAAAAAGTAATTAAAAAATTTTTGTATTTTATCTTTAAATTATTAATTTCATTATTTCTAGAAGTATAATCATTATCATTAAAATAACGGTGACTCTTTTTATTTAGAAAAGTAAAAAATATATGTTTAAAAAACACTCTATTACAATTTAAATATAAAATATTAGGGTTATATTTTTTTTGGCTCTCAATTAAATCATCAACCCCACCAGATCTATACAAAACAATTGCTCTATATTTTATTTTTTTTTTTGGTGCTATACGAGTAATTTTTTTCAGATTAAGAATAAAGAGAAAACTTAATAAGTTAAACATTTTGTATTTAACAAATAAGGGAATAAATATTTTATTAACATTATTTATTAAAATTAAAATTAAATTATACATATTTAATAAAATTTTTAAAAATTTTTAATATAAATTTTTCTGTTAAAAAAAAGACAATCAAATATATCTATAACTTATTTTTTTTTTCTTAACAAACAAATGCTATCTGATAGATCTCTAATTTGCTCTAATTCATTTTGATTCATACTTCCAGTATGTCCAGGCGAAATATTAATGTTCATTGATTTATTATTACTATAATGTTTCTCAATTATAGTAGCACCCCTTGATAAGGCATATAAACAAGCTCCAATTCCTACTGTGTGATCGCTAAAACCATCAAAGAAACTTTTATCAAAATCAGGCATCTTTATATCTTCTAATTTTGTTGGATAGTTTGCAACGCAATAAAGGTAATAAGTGTTTTCCTTTTTTCCATAAGGTAAATCTTTTTTTTCATAATCGTACATTCCCAAAGAAATTATCGTTTTCTTATTTAAAGATAGAATTTTTTCACATAACTCTTTGTCTTGAACACTTCTGCTTGCAATTTTATAAGTTTTGAAGTTTAATTTTTCACACCAATCAACTCTTTTCAAATCAAAAATAGATGCTGACAATTCTATACCATGCATTTGACAAAATTCATTAATTTCAGAAAGCTCATCTTGTGAAATATCAAGATTTTTTCTTTTGCTATCACCCCATAGTTTTTCACTATCGTAAAGTTGAACTTTAATTATGTCTGCCCCACCTAATTTTGATTGCAAAATCATTCTTTTTATTTCGTTCATCGAACCGTAGTGTTGAGGGTGAATTTCAGAAATTATTGTTACATTTCTTAGGTCTTTATTGGTATACATAAAAATTATATTTAAAAAATTTAAGGTTCTTATACTTTTTATTAAAGAAAAATAACATAAAGATTTGCTATTTTTAATATTTTAAAAAATTAGATCAATTTAAAAAGACATTAAATGTTTAAATAATATATATAATCTACTGTTTATGATAATTTATAACAATTATTTGAGTATATTTCAAAAATATATGTTAAAAAAAAATGATTAAAAAATTTATTAAAAGTTTAATTGCAAAACTTAATTATTTATTTGAAATTCAGCAAATTCCAGATCCACTAAATAACATAAATATTGAAACAACTAGTAAATGTAATTTAAGTTGTAAGTTTTGCGCATACGATAAAAGAGATTTAGAGAAAGTTCCTTTAACAACAATGTCTATTGAAAATTTTGATGAAATTGTAAATCAATCTTTAAACTTGGGCTATAAAAATATTGGTTTGACACCTACTACGGGGGATATTTTCATGGACAAAGGTATCATGAAAAAATTGAATATTTTAGAATTAAAAAGTTTATTAGATGGTTATTATTTTTATACTAATTTTATTCCAATCAATGAAGATAATATAAAAAAACTTTTTTATTTAAAAAAATTAAAAAGCTTTGGAATAAGTATTTATGGACATGATGAAGAAAGTTTCAAATTGTATTCAAATGGATCAATTAATTCTTATAATAAACTTATTAAAAATTTAAATTTTTTATTAAATTATATAAAAAATTTTAATTTAAATAATTTAAAAATTGAAATTTCACAAAGAACAAAAAGAGGTTTTGAGTTAGGAAAATCTGAAAGTGAACTGTCTACCATTTTAAAAAAATTACTTAGTAATAAGAATATAGAATATAGCCAAAACTCAGAATTTAATAATTGGGGAGGTATTGTAAAAGAGCATGATATAAAAGATTTAGATATTAAACTTAATGATACTAATCAAAAAAAAATTGGGTCATGTTCTTTAATTTACTCACGAATGATGATTGGTGCAAATGGACTTGTAAATGCTTGCGCGTGTAGAGATGCAAATTTTACTCTAGCAATCGGAGATTTAAATAAAAATAAACTTAACGAAATAATAAATATTAAAAATAAAAAATATAAAGATTTAATAGATAGACAAGAAAAGAACGATTTCCCAGATGTTTGTAAATCTTGTGATTTTTATAGAAGTATTTATACAAAGAATGATTTTATTTGGAGTTTTAGAGATAAGAAAATAAAAAAATATTCATTAAAAGAAACTCTTAAATTATTAAACGAGAGATAAATAATTTTAAATGAAAAAAACAGTAATCGTACTCGGAACATGGAGCAGTGGTAGCGGTGCAATTAGTGATTATTTGTCAAGCAGAGCAGATTTTGTAAATCCATTTGGAACAAATGAATTTAAATTAATCTCAGATCCAATGGGATTGCATCATCTCTATACAAATTGTTATATTAAAAAAGACTTATTATATCCTAGTTTAGCTTTTGAAAATTTTAAGAATTACATTGATAAATTAAAGGATTATATAGTTTATTCATCACCTGGAGTAAAAAAAAAATTATATGATGAGCATTTAATAAAAGAAACTAAAAATTTTTTACAAAAAATAACTTTCATTTCTTATTATGGTTTTCCTCACTTTAAAGACGTAACTTTAAATCTTGAAAAAAAAATTCAACTCAAATTAAAAAGAAAATTATTAAAAAAAAATTTAGTTGATCAAAAACTATTTAAAATAATTGTACCAGTTGAAAAAAAGGTCTTTCTAAAAGAAGCAAAAAAGTACATTAATAATGTGATTAACCATAAAGTTAAATTCTCAAAAAAACACATAGTTCTTAATAATGGTGGAGATATTTTAGATCCAGTTAATTCCACTAATTATTACAATAATTCAAAAATAATTTGTGTCACAAGAGATCCTAGAGATATTTTTTGTGGAATGAAAACGAGACAAGCAAATTCAACACCGTGGTATGATGTTAATTTGTTTATTAAATGGTATAAGTTTTATTTTACTGGCAAAAAATTTAAATCGATTTTAAATCACCCCAAAATACTTGTAATTAAATTTGAAAATTTTGTTAACAATTTTGAAAAGCAAAATAAAAGACTTTGTAAGTTTTTAGGAATAGAGGAAAAAATACTTTTAATAAACAAATTTGATATTAATTCTTCAAAAAAAAATATTTATAAATCAAAAAAATATTTAAATAAAAAAGAACAAGATTTAATAAAAAAAAAATTAAAGAATTATCTACAATGGTAAAAAAATCTTACTTTAAAGTTAGAAAATGTTGTCCATTATGTTTATCAAAAAATATAGAGATAATTTTCTCTAAAACATTTAATGAAATTAAAACTAAACAGTTTTTTAAAAAACATTTAAATTCTAAATTTCCAATGAGCATTCTAAATCATAACAATTATGTAATTTGTGAATGTAAAAAATGTAAATTTATTTTTCAAAAAAATATTTTAAATAAAAAATTTAATTCTAAATTATATGATGATTTTATAGATCATCGAAAAATTTTAAAAAGAAAAAACTTTGACAAAGAGTATTTAGAAAACAATAGTCAGGAATTTGATTTAATCGATAGAATTTTTAAAGACAAGAAAATAAGTATTTTGGAATATGGCGCAGGATTAGGTGGATGGATAAGTGCACTTAAAGTTAGTGGTTACAGAAATATTGATGCTGTTGAAATTTCACAGAAGAGGAGAAATTTTTTAAAGAAAATTAAAATAAAAGCTACTCCAGATTTATCAAATTTAAAAAAAAAATATGACTTAATTTATAGTGACCAAACATTCGAACATTTAATTTATCCTGAAAAAGAAATTAAAAGATTAATTAAACTTTTAAAAATTGGTGGTTATCTTATTTTTAAAATACCACCAGGAAATAATTTTAAAAAAAAACTAAGAAAAAATTATACAGCTCAAAAAGATGAGGCAACACCCTTGGAGCATATAAACATTTATTCTTTAAAATCTTTAGATTTTATCAAAGAAAGATATAAACTTAGTTCAGTTAAATATTATAGATATTATAAAATTTACGAACTAAATTTTATAAAAAATGTTTTAAGCTTTATTTATCATAAATTTTCAGGAAAAAAATTAATTTTACAAAAGACGTAAATATTTTGATAATGAAAAAAATTTATTATATTTTAAAAAATGTTTTATACATCATTAAAAACGTGTATTTTATTTATACTGTTGCAAAAAAATATATTTCTTTTTTCAAATATGTTCCAATAATAATAAAATTTATAGAAAATCATTTTTTATCTTTATCTAAATTAAATTTAAAATATAGAGTAAATAAAGATTACTTTAAAAATTTAACTAATCAATTTCGATTTAGTAACGATTGGTTTACAAATAATATACCAAATTGGCTGTATGTTTTTCAGAAAATTGGAAGTAATAAAATAAATTATATTTTAGAAATAGGTTCCTATGAGGGGATGTCATCAAAATTTTTATTAAATTATTTTGGCAATGCTCAAATTGATTGTGTAGAAACATTTACTGGATCAGATGAGCACGCTGATATTGATTTCTTAAAGGTTGAAAGTAATTTTAATTTTAATCTAAGTAATTATTCGGGAAGGTATAAACTATTTAAAATGAATTCAAAAAATTTTTTTTACAATAAATTATTTAGAAATAAATTTTATGACCTAATATATATTGATGGTAGTCATTATAAAGATGATGTTTATGATGATGCTGTAAACTCTTTTGAAATATTAAATAAAAATGGAATAATTATTTTTGATGATTTTTTAAGGAAATATTATGATGATAATGACAAAAATGTTATTGGGGCAGTTTTTAAATTTATTGAAAAATATGGCAATAAAATAGAGGTGATATTTATTGGTTATCAAATTTTTATAAAAAAAATAATTTAAATATTAACAATGGTAAATTTAGTGATTTTTTAGATCGATGTTATGAAAAAAAAACACATCTATATACCAATTGAAATTTATGTCAGAGAAATTAATCCTAAAATAATTTTTGCTTTTAAAGCTGCGTTAAAAAATTTCAGAGTGTACATTGGATCCAAAACAGGGATAGATAAAATCATAGATAAGAAAATTAAGAATAATAATAGAGGTGGAATTTATTTTTACAAAAGTCAAATAATAAATAATAGAAAGTATATTGAAAAAATTAAAAAATCTTGTGAAAAATTTATTGTTTTAGATGAGGAGCTTGGAGTAGGTGTCTCAAATATTAAGCCTGCTTTAAATAAAAGAGGAAAAAATTTAAATGATATAGATAAATTTTTTGTGATTGGTAAAAAAATGATGAAAGAATTAATTGAATATGATCAAAATTTTAAAAAAATTTCACAGATTAGTGGCTGGTTAAAATATGATATTTACAAAAATGAGAACTTAAATATTTTTGAAACAGAGATAAGAGAAATTAAAAAAAATTATGGAAATTTTTATCTATTTTCATCAAATTATGGAGCTTTAAGTGAAAAAGGACTTCGAAAAAGAATAAAAAATAATCCTATATTAAAAAAATTCAAAAATTCAGAAAATAAAAGTAATGATTATTATACTTTTAAACAATCTATCAATGATTTTAAGTATTTAAAAAAAAAATTTTTTTTTTTTCATCAAGAACAATCCAGAAATTAAATTTGTAATTAGACCACACCCGGCAGATCAAATGTACAATGATTGGAAAATTTTTGAAAAATTTAATAATGTTAAAGTTATCAATAAATATGATATTGTACCCTGGGTAATAGCATCAAAAGGTTTAATTCATCGAGGATGTTCATCGGCAATTGATGCTTATTTTTTAAAGAAACCAATTTTTTTTTTCTTACCAAACAGAAAATTATTAAAATCTGAAAAAAATTTGACATATAAAATCTCAAATAAAATTCATGATTTTGAATCAATTAATTTTAAAAATTTAAAAAAAAAAAAATTTGATTTATTAATCAATAGAGAGATATATAATAAGAATACTGCTTCAAATGTAATTTTAAATGAATTACAAAAACTTAATATTACTAAGGAAGAAAATATTTCATTTAATATTTTTGAAAATTTTTTAAATTATTTTATTCCATTTTGTGGAAAAATTAAAATTTTTCTTAAAAAAAGATTATTAGGTTCAAACTATATTCGTAATACTAAATTACCTTATTTTATTAACATAAAAACTTTGATTAAAAAAATAAAAGTATTAAACACAGGAAAAAAAAAATTAATTATAAAAAAAATAACTCGAGAAGTTTTTCAAATTGAAAAAAATTAATTATAAAATTCGTGTAATGTCTAAAGCAACGTTAACAGAACGTTTTAAAACACAAATATTTCAATTAAAAAAAACTCATTATAAGTATTCATTAAAAAATCAGGAAAATTGGTTCAACAAAAATATACAACCAAAGGACAAGCATATATTATTATTTAAGAATGATAAAATAATTGGATATAACGTCTTGAGAATAAAAAAATTAATAATTTCATATAAACAAAAAAAAATTGAAGAAAATTGTTATTTGTTTGATACGTTGGTTTTACATCCCAATTTAAGAAATCAAGGTTTATCTAAATTAATAATGAATAAAAGTAATTTAGTAATCAGAAATAGAAATTATTTTTCTATCTTAGTTTGTTTAAAAAAATTAGTCAATTATTATAAAAAATTTAATTGGAGTCTGATACAAACAAATAAAATTACATTTACTGAAATTTTAAAGATGAATAAGAAGATAATGTTTTATGGAAAAAAATTTAATTTAAAAAAAATTATTAGAATTGAGATTATATAAAATGAACAGATTGCCATGTTTTATATTGTCCAGAAAAAATTCGAAAGGATTAAAAAATAAGAACATAAAAACTTTTTTAAATAAACCTTTAATTCAGCACACCATAGACTATGCAAAAAAAACAAAAGCTATCACAGATATAATTATATCGACCGATGATCCAAAAGTTGCAAAAATTGCAGAAAAAAATAAATGTATAGTTATATTTCCAAGGCCTAAAAAATTATCTAATGATACGGCAAGTTCTGTTTCTGCATTATATCACGCTGCAACACAAATGTTAAAAAATAATTACGATTTTGATATTTTTGCTTATCTTCAAGTGACAGAACCGTTAAGACCAAAAAACATACTTAAAGAATGTATTAATAACTTAATAAATGATAAAAATATTAATTCATCCTTTGCTGGTTACAAAATAAAAAAAAATTTTTGGTTTAATACAGGAATTAGTTATAAAATGATTTCACCATTAAGAGAAAGTTTTTTTCCAAGGCAAAAACGAAAATCAATTTTAAGAGAAGATTGTGGTATTGCTCTTGCTTCTCGAAAAAAAGTTCTTATTAACAAGAAAAAACTTTATACAAATCCAATTAAAATAGTTCCTTATTCAGGTTATGAGGGGTTATTGGATATCCATTCAAAAAAAGATATTATTTTAGCTAAAACCTTAAAAAAATTAATTTAAACAAATATAATTTTTTTATTTTTATTCCTTGAATATACACCTCTAGTATCAAAAATTAATTTTGAATTTTCTAAAATATTTTTATAATTTATATTTTTATGATTTGTTCCAATAATTATAATTCCATCTTTTTTATATTTTTTAATTGATTTTAAATTTAAAGATTTATTGTTAAAATATTTACTTTCAAAATCATATTTTTTTACATATGGGTCATAAAATTCAACATGAAATTTTTTATTAACAAACTTTCTCAGTATATCAATTGAGGGAGATTCTCTAGTATCTGCAGTATTTTTTTTATATGATAAGCCAATTATTAAAAGTTTATTAGTTTTGATTTTATTTTTTTTTAAGTAATTAAAAATTTGATTGCATACCCAAACAGGCATGGATGAATTTAAAGTTGAAGAAATTTCAATTATTTTAGAATTATAATTCTTATTTTTCATATACCACGATAAGTATATTGGATCTATAGGAATGCAGTGTCCTCCAACTCCTGGTCCAGGACTAAACGGTCGAAAACCAAAATTCTTTGTTTTAGCTGCATCAATAATATCCCAAATATTAACATTTAATTTTTTTGCTATAATCTTAAATTCGTTAACAAGACCAATATTTACTGAACGATACGTATTTTCTAATAATTTTGATAGTTCTGCGACTTTTATAGAATTAGCTTTATAAACCTTATTACATATTTCCTTGTATAAAAAATACACGATAGACAAGCACTGTTTTGAAAAACCCGATATTACTTTTGGTGTAGACTTATACGAAAATAATTTGTCCCCTGGATTCTCTCTTTCGGGTGAAAAACCTAAAAAAAAATTTTTTCCTAAAATAAATTTTTTATCGCTATTAAGTAAATTAAATAATTCAAGAGTTGCACCTGGATATACAGTACTTTCAAGTATTAAGGTTTGATTTAATTTTACAAATTTTTTAATTTTGAGTATACAATTTTTTAATAAACTCATATTAGGAGTGTTATTTTTACTCAAAGGAGTGGGTAGGCATAAAATTATTACATCTGCATCACCAACTTTTGTGTAATTATTTGATACTTTTTTTTGAAATTCTTTATAATATTTATTCTTTTTGAAACTTTTGTTTTCAATATAAGAGCTTCCAGATTTAATTTTATTTATTTTTGCAATATCGCTATCAATTCCAATGACATTAATTTTTGCATTTAAGAATCTAAATGCAAGTGGTAAACCTACATAACCAAGTCCAATGATACATACACTTATTTTTTTATTTTTAATCCGGTTTATTAATTTTTTAAGCATTAAAATTTATGTAACACATATATTATTTAATACAAAATAAAGAATATTAATAAAAATTTGTATATTTTAGGTTATGACTTATAAAAGATCCTATTAATTAAGTTTATGGACAATATCAGAAAATTATTTAATTTATTAGATCAAACCCAAAGAAAAATTATATTATTTTTTATTCCACTTACTTTAGTTTTAATACTTTTTGAAACTTTGAGCATATCTCTAATAATTCCAATAATATCAAATTTGTTGATAGGTGGTGAACAAAATGAGATATTTAAAATAAACAAAATAA
>NYXF01000022.1 GCA_002685455.1 Porticoccus sp.
ATATCACTGATACCAACACTGAAACCTTCTACTAATAGAATATATGAAACTATCTTTTGTAAATCATTAATAAAATCACATGTTCTTTCACTTCCAAGGTCATTATAGATTGTATGAATCAAACCCTTTGATGTCTTGCTAAATATACCTTTATCAAATGTTCCATGTTTTATTATCCCATTTACTATTTTTACAATATTAACATTATCATTATATTGTGATAATAATTCTTTTTTTCTATTACCTCCCTCTTTATTATTATCATAACCAGAATTAGTCATTTCTAAATTAATATTTTCCGGTAATATATAAGATAGTATACTTTTACCAGACCACATCGGCGTGACAACTCCATTTAGTTCAAAACTATTATCAGATTCTGGTATACTACCATCGAAAGTTGATAAATCTGATATTATATTAATCATTTGTTTATAGTTATATAAACAAGAATCTACACACTTATTTGCTGTAGTAGATTCTCTTACATTATATATATTTGTATTTTCTCCATAATGAAGTTGTGAACCTTCATTAAATTCAATTACTTCAGAATGAGTTAATTTATATAATCCTAAAAGAGTATCTTGAACAACGGTAATAATGGGTTTATTTTCTCTTGGAGAAATAATTTGTTTTGTAACAGAAGCAATATTTATTAATTCTGCCATGCTATCAATACTTTGAGGAACATGCATATTCATTTCATCACCATCAAAGTCAGCATTGTAAGGAGGAGTCACACTTACATTTAATCTGAATGTATCTCCTTTCATTACTTTTACACGATGCCCCATCATACTCATTTTATGTAATGAGGGTTGTCTGTTAAATAATACATAATCATTATCAACTAAATGACGATTCACTGTATCACCTAATTCTAATTTCATATTCATTTTATTATTTTCTGTAATTAAGAATTTATTACCATTCTTTTTAATAATACTCTTAGCACCCGGCCATGAACCAGAACCATTATATACAAATTCTTGTAAATCTTCTATATTAAAACTATTTACTACTTCAGGAGTTGTTAAATTAGTAGCAATCTTAATAGGAACACCTAATTGATCGAGATCAATATTAGGATCAGGTGTAATTACACTTCTTGCTGAAAAATCAACTCGTTTACCCATAAGATTTGAACGAAGGCGACCTTCTTTCCCCTTTAATCGTTGTTGAATTGCTTTCAAGGGTCTACCCGAACGATGCGTAGATTGAGAAATACCCGGTTCTTCATTATTAATAAATGTAATAATGTGATAAACAACCATGTTATACCAGTCATTAATGATCTCTTCTCTCGCAAAAGATTCTATCTTCTTTTTTAATTGATTATTATATTTTACAATTTCAGCAAGTTTATGAGTTAAATCATCGTCCATCCTCTGAGAATTACCTTGTTTTACAGAAGGTCTAACCGCAGGNGGAGGAACCGGTAAAGCAGAACAGATTAACCATTCTGGGCGACACCAATTGTTACTAAATCCCAATAAATTAGAATCTTCATCTGATATCTTTTCAAATAAAGCTTTTACATATTCAGCACTGAAATATTGTGATTGAGTTTCACCCGTTACACCCGATACACCTATGTCTTTCCATATAGCTTGAATACCTGATATACCATCTACTTTATATCTACTAGGTTGAATACAACCACAACCATCTTCAGTTTCTTGACCACAACGGTTAATTTTACTGCTTAATTCATATATTGTATTCCATCTTGTTTTATTTGGCTTATTCATTAATTCATTTACTGTAGGGGATTCTTTATTAACTCTTAATTTTCCACAACGGAAGCAAACACACTTTAAAACTTTAACTGTAATGTCTATAAAATGATAATTATATACAGGTTTTGCTAATTCTATATGACCAAAATGACCAGGACATCCTATATTATCTAAACCACAAGTAGCGCAAACTTTCCCCATATCAGTTGTTCCCATCCGATTATCAAATAACCCCTTTACTACAGGAACATCTTTATCATAAGTTTCATGTTTTGTTATTTCAACTACTGAATTTTTACGTATTTCATCAGGTGACATAATACTAAATTGTAATCCAGTAACATCTTTTGTAATTGGTTCAAATTCAGTCATTATGATATTACTTATATAATTAATATTTATTTTTTAAATCAAATTTATTACAACTATATATTTATATTTTAATATTAATCATATTCCTCTAAATTTAAATTTGATTTAAAAAAGATATCAAATAAACATAATATAAATATGAATATGCATAACATGACAACTCGCTCAAAATCCAAAGATAATGTTCTGTCCCCTAAAAAGATAAGTTTTGATGATGATGATAGTGATAGTGTAGATGAATATGGTAATCTTAAAGGGTTTATTGATTATGGTTGTAAAGATGAGTTTGATCATTCAGAATTTGATAAACAGGTATTTAGACTTTCCGGTAAAAAAAATATCAAAAAGAAAAAGAATAAGAAAAAGAAAAATAAAAAGAAAGATAAAAATAGAGATAAAAAATTAAATGATGTATTTATGACCTATCTTATTATGAAAGCAACCGAAAAAGCAAATTTAGAATTAAAACATAAAAGGAGAAGTAAAAAAGAAATTGAAATTATAGAAGAAGATAACAATGAAGAAATAGAAGAAATAAATTTAGATATTAATACCCCTAAATCAAAACAAACAATCTTGGATATTAAATTTTCATCTGAATCAGATGATGAATCATTTATATCAAATGATGAAAGAAAATCTGATATAGAATCATCTGATATAGATTCTCCAGAAACNAATCCTGAAACAGATATATCATTAGAATCAGATAAAGAATCGATTAAAAGTAATTCAGATGATTGTTCTGAAAAATCATCTTCAGATTATGATTATGATATTCAAGATGAAAAATATGAAGAACTAATTGATAAACACATGCTTAAAGACTCTGAAGAATCAAATATGGAATACTATCATTATCTTGATAGTATAAAGAAAGAAGAAATTTTTAACTTAACAAAAGAAATTTATGAGTATAATGGAAGTAATATCCCCTTAAGATTCAAAGTAATTGAATCACATATGGATATGAAAACAAAAGCAATTGCTCTAGAAAATATAGATAAAATGGCAGAAATGGATGTTTCAACTGGGGAACATAGTAAAATGGATCACTGGATTAATGGTTTAATGAGAATTCCATTTGGTAAATATAATAATATTTCAGTGAATCCAGAAAGCACCATTGAAGAAAAAAGAAAATTTATTCAAAATACATATAAAACACTTGACAAATCAATTTATGGTCATAAAGAAGCAAAAACTCACATGCTACAAGTAATTGGTAAATGGATGAAAAATCCAAATAGTGGTGGAAATGTTCTTGCTATTCAAGGTCCTATGGGGAATGGTAAAACAACTCTTGTGAAAGAAGGAATCTCAAAAGTATTAAATAGACCTTTTCATTTCGTTGCTCTTGGTGGAGCAAGTGATTCAGCTTATTTTGATGGCCATTGTTACACTTATGAGGGGTCTCATTGGGGTAGGATTGTTCAGATTCTTCAAGAATCAAAATGTATGAATCCTATTATCTATTTTGACGAATTAGATAAAATTAGTGATACAACAAAGGGGGATGAAATTANTCACATGTTAACACATCTTACAGATCCTTCTCAAAATTCATTATTTCAAGATAATTATTTCCCAGGTGTAAATCTTGATTTATCAAAAGCATTATTTATCTTTTCATATAATGATGAAAGTAAAATCAATAAAATTCTTAAAGACCGAATGTATGTTATTCATACAAAAGGATTTAAAACCGAAGATAAAATTAAAATTTCAAATGATTATCTTATTCCAGAAATATTTAGAACATTCGCATTTGATACAAAAGAAATAATATTTACAGATGATATCTTAAAAACTATTATTGAAAAATATACCCATGGAGAAGAAGGAGTTAGAAACTTAAANAGATGCATTGAAACAATTGTATCTAAAATCAATATTCATATCTTATCCCTTGGAGATAGTGGATTATCATTTAAATTAGATGGTGTATTTCTACCATTTACGCTTAATGAAACACATGTTGAAATATTACTGAAAAGTGATAATTCAAATGATAAACCTCCATTTGGGATGTATTTATAAAAATTTAATTCTATTATTTATATAATAGAAATGACAGTAGATTCTACAGAGCCAATATCAGAGCAACAATCTACTATGAACTTAAAAGAAAGATGTAATAGTTCATTCACTGTATCTTATGAAGCAGTAGAAGATTCATCCAGTCATTATTCACCCAGTCCTTATTGTCAATGTATCATGGATGGTTTTGAGAAACCTGATAACGATGAATTAATTTTTTCTAATATTAATATACCAGGAAAAACAACTTGTGGAGATCCTGTATTACAAAAGCGTTTTGGAAATAAAATCAGTGATAAATGCGGAGATGATAATATACCAGATCTTTCAAATATAGGTTCATTGGGTTACACCATAGGTATTAAACTTGATAACAATGTATCTGATACATATTTACAAAGCGTAACTGATATTTATAATAATAAACTAAATAAAGATTCTGAAATATTATCTTCATATATCAGATGTAAAGAAGAAAGTTATAAACCAATAATAAATCAATTTAGCGATAATGCGACTGTTATCACCGATTTCGTTACCCAAAATAAAGATAGTATAAAGAGTATTTTATCCAATGATAAGATAGATAGTATAATAAATGGAACTAGTGATATATTAAGTGCAACACCTGCATCTGATGTTAAGGCCGCAATTGATGTAATAAGCGCGGTACCTGCATCTGATGTTAAGGAAACAATTGATAAAATCAATAATGTATTAGATAATGATAATATCAATAGTGTAATTGATAAAACAGATAATATATTAAGTGCGGTGCCTACATCTGAAATTAAAATAGCGATCGATCAAGTTAAGGATTTGACAAATTTATTTTCTTCTTGGTTGGCTATTGTGGGGTGGATAGTAATAACTTTAGTATCTATATTTGTCTTAAGTTATGTTTTTTTCATTATTATTGAAAAGAGACACTCCTCAAATTCTCCATAACTTTCTCCTTGAATTGAACAAAATACATATATTTTTTATCTCCTGTTTTATAATTTAATAAAGCTTTGTAATTATCTTCTCTATCATAACCATTCGATCCTCCATCGCTTCTTTCAAATAAAAGATGATTATTTAAATCACAAGATATGACTGTTACATGACCCATCCCTTCATATCTAAATGCTATATCAAATACAGAGTGTTGATTATCATCACAGTAATGTTTATAATCTTCTAAACATTTATTTAAACTCATGAAAGTATAATCACCTATATAAACTTCTACATCTGGATTTCCTACAAGAGTATAAAATATTTTAATATGACGATTTAATGATTCAGGTATTTGGGGTAAATCTTTATAATTCATAACATATTCATCATTATCATGTTTCATAAAAAAAGGTTCTTTAGTGCTATCGTATTTTTCATCTGATAATTTACTATTCTCTAATAATTCTTGTACAGATAAGATCTGTTTTCGTTTCTCTGAAATTTGTTTCTCCATTTAATAACATATCATATCTTATCTTAAAATAAGATTTTCTTTTTCATACAAATATCGCTATATTCTTCATCTTTATTTATTTCGTAATAATCATATATTTTTAATTTATTCACTATACTTTCTTGATTATTATAATAATAAAACCTGAAAAAATAATGTAATATATCTTGAACTTGATTTAAATGAGGATATTTAATACATAATTTACTGCCAATATCAATCATACCCATTTTCGTAGAAATATTATTATGACTTTGTAATAAATAATATATTAAATCACACATCAAATCATATTTATCTTTGGGTAATGGTTTTTGATGAACAGCGCACATACCATTATTAAATAATACCGAACGTTTCTTACAACGAAGACCAGATCTGGTTTTACATTTACATCGGTCTAACTTAGTCCAACATTTTATATTATCATATGTATTATCATATGGTTTTTCTATATTAATATTTAATTCCCTGCATAGTGGACATTTTATAAATATATTACAATTGTTCGTATAAACAATATTTTGATAACATTTGGTATGAAATTCATGACCACAAGATAATACATATGTTTTTTGATTCTTTAAAGGAGATAAGCATATGCTACAATCCATAGTTTAATTCAACATAAACTACGTATAAAACCTTTAAGTTCATAAAAAATATTAATTGATGAAAAGTATTTTAATGAGATGAACTACTATTATCATTTAATAAATAATCAGAATCATAATCATAATCTCCCATCTCTTGAAAATGAATGATTGTCATAATAATTGTTACAATCATATAAACGGTTAAAAAGATACATATAGACCAGCAAATATATAGTTTTATACGATTGCATACACGATCTAAATCATTTTGCCATTGATTGTATTTCTTAGCCTCTTCTTCAGACACAACTTGAACTTTATAAACCATCTTGATGATATTACTGAATTTGCTGAGTTTGCTGAGTTTGCTGAATATCGTTTGATGTTGGTAAAGATAAATCTGAAATCAAATTTCCATGCTTAGACTTCATCTTTTCTAAATGAATTTTACAATATCCATAACCTAATACACAATTTTTACCACATTGATCCCCTTTATTTTTACCTCTTGTTAAGGTGTAACCACACTTTTGACTATATTTTTCTTTTAACTCTTGTTTTTTATCATCTATAGAACTGCTATTAATATTACAATGAACGCCTGGTATTACTTTTTTTAAACCATTCACTAAAGGTAGACACTCTGAATTTTTACGACAATAAGGACATTGATTATTTTTTTTGCTATTTATTGTATATGAAATATTATTAAATGATTTCATTAAACATTCATAATGAAATTTATGACCACAATTTAATGTATATGGAAATTTATCACTTAATTCTAAACCACAAATACCACAATCTTCTTCAGACATGTTTATTTAGAATAAGATAAATATATTTAAGTAATATTTAAGTATTTATATGTAGTGTAATGATTATTCATCATAGTGAAAATTTAAAATCTTATCCGTTATTTATTCAAAAACCCTTAAAATATTCAGATAAATTTACATTTATCCCTTTACGTTTAAAGAAAGATAAAATATATCAAAAATGTATTTTACAAACACCCTTATTATTTACACCTTATGGTATTTGTAAGACTCAAAACGATAAAAATATTATAGATATTACATTTCAAAATATAGAAAATGATAAATCACAGCGTATATTTCATGAGAGCCTAAAATACATTTATGATACAGTTTATGAAAAATATAAATATGATTATATTGTGAATGATTTTTTAAAGAGAACTGATTTTAACGATTGTTTAAGATTAAAATTAAATAGTAATACAACTATTTTTGATGAATATAAAAATATTTTAGAAAAGATAGATAATTATAGTTATGGTAATTATATCATTGAATTAGAAGGATTATGGTTAAATGAAGATAATATTTGGTTTCAATGGAATTTATTACAAGCAAAAATTAAAATACCAACTTATTTAAGTGAATATTCATTTATTGATGAAATACATGAAAAAAAAGTTAAAAAAGAAGATAAATATGATAAAATGTTAAAAATGGGTGTTCCACAAGAAGCAATTAAAAGACAAAAAATGTTAGATGGTAAAATACCACCACCTCCTCCTCCACCAAATTTAATAGATAAAAAAATTTACCCTGAAAAAAATACTTCATACAGTATTCCTAAAATCAATGCATCTGATTTAAGAAACGTTGTTTTAAAAAAAGGAAAACATGTGAACAAATCTAAAAAAAAACTAATAAATAAAAATCCCAATCATTTTGAACCACCGACGCTTGAAGAATTACAAAGCACATTATCTCGGTTAAAACCTACTAAGTAATATTTGTGAAAGTTGAAGGAATACCAGCAATATCTTTATACCATTCTGAAACTTCATCTAATGTAATATCCTCATGTAAATCTAACACAATATCAAGCGTTTCATTATTTTTAGCTCCCAATTTAATCATTTCTCTAATAAGATAGTCAAGTTTAAGGGCATTAAATTTCCATCTATTAAGTTCTGATAACTTTTCACCATCATCAATATAAATTTCTTTCTTTGTATTTTCATGGATATTTATCTGTAAATGAGGTTCTATAAAGAATTGTTTATCTGTTTGAGGATGATAAGGTGGTTCTGAGTCCAAACGATGAGGAACAAGATAAAATCTATGACCTATCATAGTATTTAATCCAAATTTATCATTTTTTCTTAATATACCCATATAATTAATAGAATTTTCTTTACGGTCTATATCTTCTATCATAATATTACCAAGAACCCAATAGATGAGATAGTTTTCGTTTCTCATATTAATAAGTTTGATTGTTTTTTTGTTGTCTTTTACTGGATTCCTCGCTTTATATAATTCACTACAAGCTGTATTTGTAGCATTGAGTATTTGTAATTTATGCGAATAACCCAGATTAAGAATACCTACAATAAAAGTACCAAATGAATCAGGATAACACGGGAATGAGATATATAAATCTTTATTTTTTAACCAATGAAAATAAGAATATTTAAGATTTTCTTTATTTTCATGTAAATTTAATGATACTTTCACAAATCGTTGTAAATTTACAATCGTTTTAATAGTTGTCCTCCAGAATTTTCTAGTGAGTGCTCTTCTATTTGGTGGTGGATCGGATGGAGGGATAGGTTGATTAGTTAAACCAGTAGTATTTCTCTGAGGACATGTTCTTCGGTTATGACCAGGTTGCCCGCAGATACTACAAACCATGTTTTAAGATGTATATATCAATATGTGAATATTATTACTAATTATCTTCTTCAACATTGGAAATCAAATTTTCATTGCTATTTTCCTCGTTTTCTATATCCTTGAATAAATTATTCGTTTTAATATCTTTTTTACGATACATTTTAAAAATATTATCTTCTTTATTAATACCCTTTGAAACATTATGATTTACATAAATTGAGGGTGGGATATAACTATTTTGTATGTTATACAGTGAAGATTTGTTTATATATTGTTCATAATCCATTGTTCCCCCAAATATTTTTAAATTTATTTTTTCTGGGGCTATTTTTACTTTCTTACATGTGTTATGATTTTTATTATAATATAAGTTTAATAAAGTATATTTATCAAATAATTCTTTTCCATGATAATTATCAAATATATGACGGCCCGCACATTCATAACTACAAAATCTCCCATTTAGATGGAAAATTCCATTAATATAATTTATAGGATAACATACATTAATATATATATTTTGAGAACAATTCCAGCATATACTATCCGAAGATTCATATTCAGATACCTCCATATTTATATTATTAGAAGAGTCATTTGGACATACTTCTGAAGAAGATATTTTATCTTTTTTAATACATATTGATGAAATTAAATTATCTATTTTTTCTTGTTCAAATTTAGGATTCTCATTTACTATAATTTTATTCTTAGGTTTGCGACCTCTTTTTTTCTTTTGCTCCATATGAAAAATAAATTATCACTTATCTTTAAGTTTAAATTAATATACTTTTTTAACTTGATTTATAAATGACAACAGAGGTCTCTTTTGATTCAAGTAGTATTCAGATGTTATTATTAATAGGTATTATTATTTTAATAGCTATATATTTTTACTATGAAAATTATAAAATAAAAAATCAATTATTTGAATTTCAGTATAAAATTGATAAATTAACAGAATTAGTTTATTCATCAAAAAATATAGAATTATCTCAGCCGGTTAATATAGAAAAAGAATCTGAATTTCAACCATCTAAAATTGATTCAATAAATGAATCAACCGGGCAACCTATGAATCAACCTATGAATGAATCTACCGAACAACCTATGAGTGAATCTATGAATGAATCTATGAATCAACCTATGAGTGAATCTACCGAGCAACATATGAATGAAAATTTAAATGATACTTGGTCTGATATTCATCAACAAATGAAAAATATAGAACATGATAATCAAATGATAGATGATACAATGGAAGTAGGGGTTCCAATAGAAAAAAATATAGATAATAAAGAATCATCAGATTTAGATATAAATTTAGATGATATGCTAAAAGATATTATGATAGATAAAGAAAATGTAAATGGTGAAAGCGGTGGAAATGACGGTGGAGGTTCTGGGGAAAGAGGTGAAAATGATAAAATAGATTATAGTAAAATGACTGTTTCACAATTAAAGAATATACTAATTGAGAAGAATTTACCTGTTTCGGGGAATAAAACAAAATTAATTCAAAGAATTTTAGATAATAATGAATAAAAAATATATTTTTTTTATATATTCTTTCTATATAAATGAATTCTATGAAAGTTACTGATAATGTTGAATTAGATTTTCCTGCGAGAATGGCTGATGGAAGGATGTTTACTGATTATAGACAAAATTGTCTATTAAATAATGGTTTAGCAAAGGGTATGGGTAGTTGGGAATACAGAAATTATTTAACTGAAAATGCTGATTCATTAAGAAATCAGTTTATTAAATCACAAGAATCAATCACTGCTTGCACTAAATGTCCTGATAACACTGTTTTACCAGTTAAGACTATACTAAACTGTTCTCCAGAAGGATGTAATTACATGTTAAATGATCCAAACGGATTAGGTCAAGCCAGACAATATTAAATTATTGTTTCCAGTGATTATTACAATCTAAACATGTAATAAATTGAGTCATAGGTTCATCTGCTGAACGTGTTTGCATTTCATAATAAGTACATGAACGACTACCACAATGACTACATTTAAATATATCAGTCATCGCTTCCGGTTTAAGTTCGTATCTTAGTTTTTCTTTTTTCATCTTTTCTTCAATTAATATTTTCCATTTTTCTGGAAAGATATCTATATGAGATAAACTTGATATATTTTTCGAATCAATTTCATCTTGTAAAATTTTTTCTTTAAAATTACTATTTTGAATATAAGAATCACTTTTTAAGTTAGAATAAATGCTCCTAATGCGAGATAAATATAATGATTTAAATGTTATACATGTCCATGTTCTTTTAATATTATTTACTTTAGCATAATTTATTACAGAATTATAAATATCTTTCTCTATTTGTCGTGATTTTTTTTCATCATTTAATTCTTTGAATAATAATTTAGAACTTTTATCTCTAATTGTATCATTATAACTACTATTCATTGTTTATAATTATATAATCAATATAATTATTTAAATCAAATTTTAATAATTATTATTATCATTATCTAAATCATTGTCCACTGAATTATCTGATATAATTTCAAAATCTTCATCTGTTTCAGAATGATCATCATCATATTCTTCATCTTCTTCAGATAAACACTCTTCTTCATCACTAATACAATCATCAAAATCATTAAATATTAAGTTATAAAATTCTCCATAATCTGATATAGATGTATTTATAATTTTATCATCTTTAAATCTTAATATGAATAAATCTCCAAACAATAATTTTTCAGAAGAGTCTTCTTCTAAAAAATTACTAACACCATTAGGGGGTAACTCATGTTTATTTTCAAATCCATGTTCTCCATCATAACATCCATAACATTTTATGATTATATTTTCATATTCCCAAATATATAATTCACTAATATTTTCACTATTTGTAGATAATTTAGTCAATGATTTTATTATATTCTTTTCTTTTACTTTAATTTCTTTCATTCTATCATCTTTTAAGATTTGAACACAAAGCATAATTATAATATTTATTATTATATTTAAAAACTTTAAATATTATAATATTATAAAATGGGTTTTAAAGATGAATTTACTTTAGATGCGCGATGCGAAGAATCAATTAAAATTATGAAAAAATATCCTTCTAGAATACCAATTATAGTTGAGAAAAATGATAAATGTGATTTTTTAGATATAGATAAAAGAAAGTATTTAGTTCCTAAAGATTTAAATATAAATCAATTTACATTTATCATTCGTAAAAGAATAAAATTAGAACCATCAGAAGCTATATTTTTAATGATTAATAATATATTATGTCCAAGTAATACTAATATAGGTGATATTTATGATTCCCATCATCATGAAGATGGATTTTTATATATTACTTATTCATCAGAAAATACATTTGGTTAGAATAATATAATTTATAATGATAATTAAAAATAAAAATATTTATATTTTGTATAGTAATAATGGAAAATATCTTATTAGTAGCATTCTTTATAGTATGTGTATATTTATTGATGAAACCTGACCCTCATAAATATACACCAACCCAAGAAGAAATTCAAGAACCTACATATGTAGATAAAACTCAAAGTGTTAAAGAATTCCCTTATCCACAAATTAGTCGGGGTATTAAAAGATTAAGTAAAGGTAAATCGCCTTTCCCTTTAAACAATGATCAACAATTTCAACCAAATGGTGAAAGAGATTTAAGGTTTATTCGTCATACTGATACACCCTTAAATATGACAAGAGATAGAATGTATTTACCAGATTTCTATAGAAAAGATAGATTATCTGGTAATACTTCTGGAACAGAAGAATTAAGACAATTTGAATTAAATAATGATAAATCAGAACAGTCATGGACTGATAAAAATGTATCAGAACATCCTAAATTTTATAATTCGGATATTAAAGATGAATTAACAAATATTGGTGCTTTCTTTGATAAAAACAATCAGTATAATGGAAAATCATCTATTAATTCCGAACCACTGACTACTGATAGATGCTATAAAAATAAAAATGGAGATACATTTTGTGAAGATTATACAAGGTTACAATTAATACCACCATCCTTAATTAAGGATCCACAAAGTTGTTATGCATTAAATTCAGTGGGCATGTATAAAGATATGAATTTATCAGATGATATAAATGATAGAGTTATGAATGGGGGTATATTTTTTAATGGAATCAATGCTTCTAAACAAAATAATGAAATATATTCTAAACCAATTAATCCACAAGTAGGCGATTGTGCTTTTTAAGATATTTACTATCATAATTGATTTGTATCTTATATTGAATACACCATTTACATGCTAAATCTATTTGATTTTTATTCGGATAACTTTTAAAAGTTTTATTTTTTATCATAGTAATCCCTTTTTCTATTTTTTTTATCTGATTATTACAATATAAAGTATTTACATTTATAATTTCATTTATTATATATTTAGATACAGGTATATCTATTTTATCACTAAATCCATGACATAATATTTTATTAATCTCGTTATTATATCCTTTAAAATTTTTACATATAATATATTTTTCAGAATTAGAATTTCTACTTACATAAGGCTTATGAATATAAACATTGTGATAAGATTTTATTAATAATGATATCAATATTATTGTTTCTTTATGAAAAATATCAAATATCTTACATACAAAATTACCACCACGTTTTTGTATATTTAACGCGATAAATATTTCAGAATAAATAAGTCGGTATGAATTTATCTCTTGTTTACTATAATCCGATGAATAATCAAATCCACCATCTCCAGTAACTAAATCTACTGATTCTTTACCATATTTATTTATTAATGATATTACATTCATAAAATCATATAAATCACCATCATCATTAATTCCATTATAAAATGATATTTTATCATAATTTATTAATTTTGTATTCCATTTTGGAATACTTTTTATTTCACTTTGTAATGAATTCCCATAAATATGAGTTATTTTTTCATATGATAATAGATGTAATATAGATTGTATAAATCCACCAGGTGCTTCAGCTAGACACACTATCTTATTATTCTTAGTTTTATCAAGTATATTATAATCATAATAAATTTCGGTGAATTTGAAATAAGAACGACTTATTGGAGAAATTTTACTGATATTATTTCTATGATATGATGTATAAATATATTCGTGATCATGGATATTCTTTTTAGCATATTCCCACTCTTTCGGATATTCATCAATTAATGTTTTTGTATCATTTAGTTTATTACATAGTTCATTTTGTATCTTATCATCTTTTAAATAAATTAAATCTTCATCTATCTTACTATTATCAAATAAGAATTTCATACTATCTTATTCATAAAATCTTTTTAAATTATATTTTATAATAAATGAAAGACTGTTGTAGGTACAAAAATAAAGACAAAGCATGTATTCGTAAAAGTGATAAAAAGATTTTTAGTTTACCAAGGAAGTTTAGTCGTAAGAAATGTAGGAAAGCTAAAGGTTTTACTATGAAAGCCAGTTGTGCTCCTTATAAAGATTGCTTTAAAAATAAAACAAAAAAACAAAATAGTAAAAAACAAAAAGGAGGTAATAAACGAAAGATTAGTAAAAAGAGGAAATATAAAAATAAAACAAAAAAACAATTCTTATATAATCCAGATGATCCTAAAAGAAGTTTTGATGTTTATATAGATAAAAATCCAAAAGACACTATTCCAATTAAATATACTACTTTAAAAGACGTTAAAAATACTATCATGAAACTTGAAAGATACTATAAAAATGATAAATATACTCATAAAAGAATATGGCAAGTCGGTATGATATTATATGTCCGTTTAAAAGTTTTAAAAGATAAAAAACCAAGTGAATTTAAACTCGCTGAAAGATATTTCAACCATTTAGGTGAAAGATCTAAAATTAAAAATCGGAACAAAGATTTAGAATTAAAACAAAGAAAGAAATTTATTTTTAAAATTTGATAAATATATTTTAGAAATCATTAAAAATATATAATGTCTGTTTTATATTTTATCTTATTCATGATCTTAATCATGTATATCATTATTTACAAAAATAAAGATAGTGTGCATTTATTAAATAAAAGAAATAAATTTGATAAGTGTAAATATTTATAAAGTAAATCTAAGCGTAAAATATGCATCGTATAATAATCATATTGTTTATAATTTACCTTCATCCATTTAAACATTTCATAACCGATAAATTTCACAATAATATTCTTATAGATAAACACATCCAAAGAAATTTGATTAAAAGATTTAATAAAATATTAATATAATAAAAC
>NYXF01000036.1 GCA_002685455.1 Porticoccus sp.
GTAGGTATAGATTTTTGCCCCAAACTGGGTATAGCTATTCCTGTTGGAAAAGACTCGATGTCTATGAGAACTACCTGGAATGAAGCTGATCAAAAAAAATCTGTAGTATCCCCACTAACACTTATAGTTACTGCTTTTTGTCCAGTAAAAAATGTGAAGAAAACTCTTACACCCCAATTAAAGACAAATCTTGGTGATACCTCGCTTTTGTATATAGATCTTGGTCAGAATAGGAATCGAATGGGTGGCTCTATTTTAGCTCAAACATTTAACTGTCTTGGTGATATACCTCCAGATGTAGACGAAGCACCTTTACTAAAAAGGTTCTTTGAAAGTATAAAAAAATTAAATGAGGATAACATAATCCTGGCTTATCATGATCGTTCCGACGGTGGATTATTCACGACCCTAATTGAAATGGCTTTTGCTGGAAATACTGGGATAGATATTACTTTGGATACATCCATAAATGAACATCTTGAGATTCTTTTTAATGAAGAATTAGGTGCTATTATTCAAGTGTCTGATGAGAAAGTTTTTTTCACTAAAGACTATTTTTCTAATATTAATCTTCCTGTAACAACTATTGGGAAGTTAAATGAAATGAAGCAAATAAAAATTTCTAGAAAAAATGAAATTATATATAAAGAAAATTTAACTAAAATAAAGAGAGACTGGAGTGAAACAAGCTTTCAAATTCAAGCGAGAAGAGGTAATGCTTATTGTGCTCAACAAGAATTTGATGCAATACTTTCAAATAATCCAGGTCTTCAAACAAAAATTAATTTTGATATTAATCAAAATATGACATTCCCATTTATCAATCATAATATTAAACCACGTGTTGCGATTCTTAGAGATCAGGGAGTAAACGGTCAAATTGAAATGGCTGCTGCTTTTGATAAAGCAGAATTTGATTCTGTAGNCGTCCATATGAGTGACCTTATTAATAATAGACAGCGCTTATCAAGTTTCAATGGACTAATTGTTTGCGGAGGTTTTTCATATGGCGATGTCTTGGGTGCCGGTGAGGGGTGGGCAAAATCTATTTTATTTAATACAAAGCTTAAAGATACTTTTCAAGACTTTTTTCATAAAGAAAATACTTTCAGTCTCGGTGTATGTAATGGTTGCCAAATGTTAGCGAACCTTAAGGCTCTTATTCCAGGTGCAGACCATTGGCCAAAATTTGTAAGAAATGAATCTGAAGAATTCGAAGCACGATTTTCATTAGTTAAGATTGAAGAAAGTCCATCTATTTTATTATCAGGTATGGCCGGATCGATAATTCCCGTTGCTGTCTCTCACGGAGAAGGGAAGGTGGAATTTGAAAATAAAAACCAGCTAAATCGCATCAACTCTTCAGGCAATATTACCCTTCGCTTTGTAGACAACTCTATGACAGTAACCGAGAGGTATCCATTTAATCCAAATGGCTCAGTTTTTGGGGTGACAGGTATCACAAGTTCTGATGGAAGGACTAACATAATGATGCCTCACCCAGAAAGAGTTTTTCGTTCTATAACAAATTCATGGTGCCCAGAAGAATGGGGAGAGGATGGTCCATGGTTAAGAATGTTTCAAAATGCTAGAATTTTTGTTAACTGATGCTGTTTAATTAATTTAAAAATTTCTATCTTAGACTAGAATAATAAGCTGCAAGATTATCAATATCTTCGTTAGTGAGTGTTTTTGACAGAGTGTTCATAATTGAATTAATTCTTTTACCGTCCCTAAAATTCCTTAACTGCAGAGAAAGGTATCCTGAATTTTGGCCAGCAAGGTTAGGCCACATTGGATTTCGACTGATTCCGTTTACACCGTGACAACCAGCACAGGCTACAGCCTTATCTTTACCATCATTTATGTTAGCTGCGTAGCAACTATCAATTAGCGGCAAAGACAATGTAAACCAAAAAAATAACTTATATATATATTTCATTGAGAATCCAAAGTGATCTATAAAAAACTTTATGCATTATGAATTGAATGGTCGTAAAAGTATCTACTTAAAAAAAGTGATGTTGTCAAAAGAGCTATAGCGCAACTTTGATGTGCAGCTGCAAATGACACTGGTACGTGCATTATAATAGTAGCAATCCCTAAAAGAATTTGTATTATCAATAAAATAAGCATACAAATTAAGGATTTTTTAAGCAATCTAGAATCGAGTTTAAGTATTGCGTTAGTCACAAAAATGACAATTATTGCAAATAAAAGATAAGCGAACATTCGATGATTAAATTGGATTGTAGTTATATCCTCAAAAGCAGACAGCCAAAAAGGAGATAAATTATATAAGCCAGTCGGTATAAAAGTTTCACCCATAAGCGGGAAGGTCGAATATGCCAGGCCAGCTTTTGTTCCAGCGACCAGACCACCAGAGAGAATCATAAAAAAGAGTAAAGTTGTTATAACATATGCACTTATTCTGATTGATTTGGTTATATTACTTATCGGCTTGACTGGCGATCTTTTGCTATTTCCCATAAGACCGAAGGCAATCCATAAAATGTAACCGTAAATAATAACCGCATTTCCTAGATGTGCTGTCAATCTATATTGACTTACAGAAGGTACATTAACGAGACCGCTCTTAACCATATACCAACCAAGAAAACCCTGAAATCCCCCTAACGCAAATATTATTAATAATTTCGGTGTCAAACTTTTTTTTATACGTCCAGTGAAATAAAAAAATAAGAAAGGTATAAAGAAGGCAATTCCGATGATTCGTCCCAGAATACGGTGCAAATATTCATACATAAAAATATATTTATAATCTTCAATACTCATACCTATATTGATCTTTTGATACTCAGGATACAATTTGTACAAATCAAAACTCTGTTGCCACTCTTTGCTGTTCAAAGGAGGTATTATCCCCATCAGTGGTTTCCACTCCACCATAGAGAGGCCAGAATGAGTAAGCCGGGTGACTCCACCCAACAAAATCATACAAAAGATTAATCCAGCACAAGTAAGAAGCCAAATATATATCTGTCGATTGTANGATTCATTAAATGACGATATGTTCATAAAATTTTTGTGCAGGTTAAAATATAATTTACAATTGTAGACGAATAGCCCACTTGGGCAACAAAGGATAGATTATCTTGAAGATTTATTAAATGTATACCATTTAAGACTTATATTTTTTTGTTCCTCTTATTGTTAATGGTAATTGGGCAAGCATAAATAATGCAGATAATGGTGCCACAACAAAAGTTTTATAGTNAACCCAGTATTCTACTGAATGATTTCTCCAAACGATTTCGTTCGCAATCGCTAAGATTAAAAAAAAACAACCCCACCTGTAGGTTAGTTTCACCCAAGTATCGTGATCAAGATTGAATTGCCTCCCGAAAAAAACTTTCATCATTGGTTGCCCAAAAAACCACCCGCCAAGTAAAACTATTGAAAACAAACCATTGGTTACAGTTGGCTGTATCTTTATTAAGATACTCGTGCCAAAAACTATAGCTGCTAGTGTAAACGTAGCTGAAAAGAAAATGCTGTAAAGAGGGAAGGGGGCTAGACGTTTTTCCTTTGACCACGAAAACAAAAGAACAACCAANCCCAAAATAACAGATATGACTGCAGCTATATAAATCCCATAATAGTGAAAACCAATAAAAAAACCAGCTAATGGTAAAATCTCAATAAAAAATGCGAAGATTTTCATTCATGCTCCATACAAAGATTACTAAAAAATATATATTATATAAGAAAATAGATGTGTGTAATTTCAAAATTATACTTAGAGATAATTTAAAATATGATCAATAGTTTGATTATCAATTATAATATATGTCTTATGAAAAAATTACCTAATCTTTTATCTTTGCAGAATGACTTACACCCAACCTGGAGAAAAATACTAGGTGGTGAATTTAAAAAAAAATATATAAAGGACTTATGGGCTTTTTTAGAGTCAGAGAAAAATTTAGGTAAAATTATTTATCCTCCTGTCCCGAACTGGTTCGAAGTTTTTAAAAAAACATCTTTCAATGACATTTTAATAATAATTCTAGGGCAAGATCCATATCATAGTGAGGATCAAGCGCATGGTTTGAGCTTTTCAGTAAAGGATACTATTAAAATTCCTGCGTCATTACAGAATATATTTAGGGAGCTAACAAATGATATAAATATGCCTAAGCCAGACCATGGATGTCTAAATTCTTGGTCCGAGCAGGGCATTTTACTTCTTAATAATGTTCTTACAGTAGAAAAGTCATTGCCCGGAAGCCATCAAAATATTGGTTGGGAAATTTTTACGAATAAAGTTATAACAGAGCTGAGTGCTCGAAAGAAAAATTTAGTTTTTATGCTATGGGGAAGAAATGCTCAAAAAAAGGCTGGGTTAATTAATAGCTGTAAACACCTTGTCCTGAAAACATCACATCCATCACCATTATCTTCATACAGAGGTTTTTTTGGCTGTAAGCATTTTTCCGAAGCTAATGAATATATTTATAAAAATCATCTAAAAAGAGTAAATTGGGCGATTTCTTCTAACTTTTAGATATTTAATCTTCAGATAATTTGATTGGAGAATGGCCACCTTTAGCCCTCACCCAATTCAGGCTTTTAAAAACAAATCCTATCTTAACAAAACGTCTTTCAAATAATTTTTTCTTTGGGTAATCAATAAGAAATAGACCCATAAAAATTGTTAGTAACCCTTGGCCCGGTAAAAATAGCATGATTAAACCCCCCGAAACTAAAATTAAGCCTAAAATATTCTTTCCGATTTTTACAGCAAGCTTAAATAGTAGTTTGGATTGGTGGTTATTATTATGATGAAGTTTTCTATCATAAAAATAATCCTCAGGTATTTTTCCTATAAGCCAAGGTAAAGCTAATAAGCTGACTAAGAAGGTTGTTGCAGAAATAATTCCTAACCAAGTGATAAAACTCTGATTATTAAAAAACCATTCGAGCATTTAGAGCTCTCCCTACAATTAAATATTAATTGGTTGTTCGATATGTGAGAGGTAAATATTCAATTTTTTCAATTTTTGCGTTATCTATCATTAAATATCCACTTTCAGCAGCCTTATCTGTTAGCACGATTAAAAGCTCCTGTAAATCTAAGTTAATCTGGACACAAGATACCACATATCCAGAAATCTGTTTTTTATTGTCGGCATAACAAGGTGTTCCAGCAAGCACTATCTTATTACTGATTCTGGATATACGGTACATTTTACGTTTAAGCTTGCCGAGATATTTCATTCTAGCGACTATTTCTTGGCCGGTATAACAACCCTTAGTGAAACTTATAGCATCAAGATAATCTAAATTTAGCATTTGTGGCACGAATAAATCTGACGTTTCTTTTTGTAAAACAGGAATCCCAGACTGTATATCGCCATATATCCATAAATTAGAACTCATCATGGTAGAGGTTCTCTGTAATTTAGTGAAAAACTCAATTGCACTGGCTATTGGGATAGAAATTATTGATCTTCCATCTTTATGATAAAGAGCTGAACTTATATTTGGCACCTTATCTCTATGCAAGAANTTCGTACCAAATAGTACATATAATTCAGAGGAATCGGTAATAGAGACTTTGGAAAATACAGCATACTTAGTGAGCTCTTGTATTGTTATTCCAATTAATGAGGAATGCATTATCAGTAGTAGTTTTTCATCCTGAGTTTCATGAAGTTGAAAATTCGCTAGCACACGACCTTTAGGATTACACAAAGCACCAAATAAACCTTGCTCTTTACTGAGTTGGTCAACATCGCATGTGACTTGTCCTTGGAGAAATTTTTTAGCCTCCACACCCTCGATCTGTATAGAGCCCATATGAGTAAGAGGAACAAAATAGCTATTTTCAGTAGGGGGGGGACAAATAGGAAACGCATTTATAAACGACACTTCTTTTTTATCCGAGAATAAAGCGCCATTTTTAATCAANAAGGAATGCCAATTTATCATGTATATCCATAAAAAAGTAACTATTATACTTATATATTAGTGCTTAAACTTGGGTTATTCCACTATAATAATTATATGCGTTNAAGGGAAAGGGGTTTTTGATGGATATAAAAAGGCTTTCATGGGCAAGCAGACGAGGCATGCTTGAATTGGACTTAATGTTCTTACCCTTTTTGGAGAAAATTTACCCTGAATTAGAGACAGAAGATCAAATGAGATACTGGAAACTATTGGAGTGTGAGGACCAAGATTTATGGAATTGGCTTATAGATCGTCAAGCCTCTAGTGATCCAGAGTTACAGAAAATTATTGAAATAATAAGAGAGACAAGATATTTGGTTCGACCAAATTAAGAAAGTNTAATTAATCTTGAACTGTGTTAACGACAATGTTTTGTGCTGCAAAGTTAATTGGTACCATTATTGTATCTTTAGCAATTTTAGACAATTCAGGATGATCCAAAGTGAAATGCAAGCCTCTGCTTTCTTTGCGTTGTTTTGCACAACGTATGATTAAATCAGAGACTAAAACAAGATTTCTCAATTCTATCAAATTTTTACCGATCTTATAATTACTATAGTATTCTTGGATTTCTGACTGTAATAATTTTACTCTGTGTTCAGCCCTCTCTAATCTCTTTTTTGATCTAACTATACCAACATAATCCCACATAAATCTTCTAAGTTCATCCCAATTATGTGAAATAATAACATCCTCATCTGAATGCGTTACTCTGCTCTCATCCCATGGTTTGGCCTGTTCGAAATCAGATATATCAGGCATTGTTTCTTTAATTTCTGCCGCAGCTGCTCGACCAAAGACTACGCACTCTAATAGAGAGTTACTTGCCATTCTGTTTGCGCCATGCAAACCGGTAAAGGCTGTCTCCCCAACTGCATAAAGATTCAATAGATCAGTCTGCCCATGTTTATCAACTACAAGACCGCCACAAGTATAATGTGCTGCAGGAACTACTGGGATAAGGTCACATGTANTATCGATCCCAAATCTGAGACAATGCTTCTTTACTGAAGGGAAGTGCTTATCAATAAATGTAGCTGGCTTATGAGTAATATCAAGATATACACAATCACAACCTAATCTCTTTATTTCATGATCTATGGCTCTAGCTACGATATCTCTTGGCGCTAACTCAGCTTTTGGATGAAACTTCGACATAAAGCGCTCACCATCTGGCAATCTCAGGTAAGCTCCCTCTCCCCGTAAAGCTTCTGTGAGCAAAAAAGCTTTAGCATTTGGATGATATAAACATGTCGGATGAAATTGATTAAATTCAAGATTTGCAACCCTGCATCCAGACCTCCAGGCAAGTGCTATTCCGTCACCAGTAGCGCCATCAGGGTTACTTGTATAAAGATACGCTTTACTGGCTCCACCTGTTGCCAGCACTACAGCTTTTGCGTGAAAAACATTCACAATATCTTTTTTGGTATCTAATATATAGGCGCCAGTACATCGCATACGACTCGAGCTTTTATCAGCCTGAGTTATTAAGTCTACAACGATATGATTTTCATAAAAGTTTATATTAGGATCTCTTCTAACTTCATCTGCTAAAGAGGCTGATACCTCTTTACCTGTAGCATCAGCTGAATGCAGAATTCTGCGGTAACTATGACCCGCCTCTTTAGTAAGGTGATACTGATTGTCTGAATTTTGTGTAAATTTTACACCTTTTTTTACTAGCCAATTTATAGTTTCAGGACCTTTTTCAACAGCATATCTGACCGTTTTTTCATGGCACATCCCTGCTCCAGCCTTTAAGGTATCCTGATAATGAGATTCTAGTGAATCTTCATTATCAAATACACTAGCGATACCACCTTGTGCCCACCAAGTTGAACCAGATTTAATGGTACTCTTGCTGATTATGGCAACTTTATATCTACTTGCCAGCTCTAGAGCAACTGTCATTCCAGCGGCACCACTTCCTATTACGAGAACTTCTTGGGTATTGGACATATCAATTATTACTCTATTTTGAGGTCAAATTTCATATTACTAATGATATTATAGTAAGTAATAATCAATTTCTCTGCATTCTTTGCATTGGAAGCAAGATATTTCAGGACATTTATGAAAAATGAGCACTCAAAAATTAGCGATGACCAGTTAGTGACTCGCGTCAGAAAAGGTGATAAGGGTGCTTTTGATTTACTTGTTCTCAGGCATCAGATGAAAGTACATGCGATTATCTCGAGATATGTAAAAGATTTTGATGAAGTAAACGATATAATGCAAGAAACGTTCCTAAAAGCATATAGAGCACTTGAAAATTTTCGTAGTGAAAGTGCATTTTACACATGGCTTTATCGTATCGCTGTAAATACGTCAAAAAATTATCTTATTGCACGGAATAGACGCCCTCCATCATTTGATATTGATCTCGATGATACTGAGTACCTGGAGGTAAGATCTCAATTACAAAATCACGACTCCCCTGACAACATTTTATCTAAGAATGAGCTAGAGACAGTCATAAATATCGCAATAAAGGAACTGCCAGGTGACTTGCGAACAGCTTTAATTCTACGTGAATTTGAGGATCTAAGTTACGAGCAAATTTCTGATNTAATGGATTGTCCAGTTGGTACAGTAAGGTCAAGAATCTTTCGTGCACGTGAAGCATTAGAAGAAAAAATAAAGGAAATGGAAAACTAATATTAAAAAGTTGAACCTTTAGAGTTTTTGTTGGTCATATGTTGTAATAATATTAAAGGTATAAATTGGTTATTATTATGAGTGCAAATAGGAATGATATGAGTACAAATAGAGATAACTTAAAAGAATCTTTATCAGCAATGTTCGATGGCGAAGCAAAAGAAATTGAAGTACATAGAGTGCTTAAAAAATTGTCTGGAAACATGCTCCTTCGAGATTCTTGGCGTCGTTATCAAATATCTTCAGCAATTATTAAAGGTAATCTTCCCGATCAAATTCAAGATTTTTCTTCTAATATCAGATGTGCAATAGAGCTTGAAAAAACTTACAACAATAAAGGTGTTACCGAATACTTTATAAAGCCCTTAGGAAGATTCGCTGTAGCCGCTTCCGTTGCTATAGTTGCGTTACTAGGAATGCAGGAGTATAAAACTACAGATACATATGAGTCTTCATTAGTTACGACAGATAATATTCATGTAAATCTTGCCTCTTCCAGTGTTCGTACATCTGCTGAATTTGGTATACCTCCTGCACTCGCCAGAAATGTTGCAACTTCGAATCTTGCACAAGAAAGAAAATCGTCGTCTGACGAAATTTTATTTCAAAATGATGAATCAAATAGCGATCTCACCCGCGAACAGGTTCAAAGGTATCTTGATGGCCTTCTAAATCGCTATAATCAAAATGAAGGTAGATCAGTCTCAAAATAAATCGATATAAAATCATACAATTTATTTTTATTACATGTTTATTGATCCAATCTATTCATGGCGTCATGTAATCAAATAAGATAAAATATTCATTGTTAAAAATACCCGCTAATAACTACTCATAACAACAAAAATTTAACCCAGTGTCTAATTTAAGCCATATAAGAAATTTCTCTATTATCGCGCATATCGATCACGGTAAGTCGACAATTGCCGATAGATTTATTCAATATTGTGGTGGACTTGAGTCAAGGGAAATGTCTGCGCAAGTACTAGATTCTATGGATATTGAACGCGAGAGAGGCATTACAATTAAAGCTCAAAGTGTAACCTTAGATTTTAAAGCTAGAGACGGCAAAACTTATCAATTGAACTTTATAGACACACCTGGTCATGTAGACTTTTCTTATGAAGTTTCGAGGTCGTTAGCTGCGTGTGAGGGTGCACTACTTGTAGTGGATGCAGGCCAGGGAGTAGAAGCTCAATCGGTTGCAAATTGCTATACAGCAATTGAGCAAGATCTTGAGGTAATTCCAGTTTTAAATAAAATGGATTTGCCTCAAGCAGATCCTAGTCGTGTCATCGATGAAATCGAAAATATAATTGGTATAGACGCAGAAGATGCCGTCCACTGTAGTGCTAAAACTGGATTAGGTATCGAAGATATCCTTGAGCGGCTAGTTCTAAAAATCCCAGCACCAGTTGGCGAAATAGATGCTCCACTTCAAGCTTTAATCATCGATTCTTGGTTCGACGCATATTTAGGAGTAGTATCACTTGTTAGGGTTATTGCTGGAAAATTAAAATCAAAAGATAAAATCATCACCAAATCGATTGGCAAACCACATAATGTCGATACCATTGGTATATTTACCCCAAAAAGAAGAGAAACAGGCATCCTTAAAGCTGGAGAAGTTGGATTCGTAGTTGCTGGAATCAAAGATATACTTGGTGCGCCAGTTGGAGACACATTCACTCATTTTAAGACACCCGATACAGACTCTTTACCTGGCTTTAAAAATATTAAACCGCAAGTTTATGCTGGTTTGTTTCCTGTAAGTTCAGACGATTTCGAAGACTTTAGAGAAGCGCTGGCAAAACTTACATTAAACGATGCGTCATTGTTCTTCGAACCTGAAAATTCAGATGCATTAGGATTTGGTTTTCGCTGCGGTTTTCTCGGTCTATTGCATATGGAAATTATACAGGAACGCCTGGAACGAGAATATAACTTAAATCTAATAACTACAGCGCCAACAGTAGTTTATGAAATTTTAAAAACAGATGGAACGATCATTCATATATCAAACCCTACGGATCTGCCTGACTCAGCACAAATAAGTGAGATGCGGGAACCTTTATGTACAGCAAATATTTTAGTACCAAAGGAGCATGTTGGGAATGTCATAACTCTATGTATTGAAAAAAGAGGGGCCCAAAGAGACTTTCAATTTGTTGGTGAACAGGCTTCTCTATCATATGATATACCTATGAGTGAAGTTGTAATGGATTTCTTTGATAGATTGAAATCTGTAAGTCGCGGCTTTGCATCACTAGATTACAGTTTCACAAGATTTGAAGTTGCTCCTTTGGTGAGATTGGATGTTTTAATTAATGCTGATAAAGTTGATGCGTTAGCACTTATTATGCATCGAGAAAATTCAAAGAGAACTGGGAGACAGCTAACAGAAAAAATGAAAGAACTGATACCAAGACAAATGTTTGACATTGCAATACAAGCCGCTGTAGGAGGGCATATTATTGCAAGAACAACGGTCAAGGCTCTAAGAAAAAATGTTACCGCAAAATGTTACGGTGGTGACATATCACGTAAGAAAAAATTACTCCAAAAACAAAAAGAGGGTAAAAAAAGAATGAAAAGGGTTGGAAATGTGGAGATACCGCAAGAAGCTTTTTTAGCTGTTTTAAAAACTGATAATTGAGAATTTAATGGATATTAATTTCCCTCTAGTACTCACACTGCTTGTATTTATAAGTGGATTCTCTGTAATAATCGCTAGGATAAGATTTTGCTCAACAGAGCGATCTCAAAAAATCTTAAAATTTTTTGCATATATCGGCTCTTTTTTTCCAGTTCTAATATTTGTTTTTATACTTAGATCATTTATTTTTGAGCCTTTTCAGATCCCTTCTGGATCTATGATACCAACCTTAAAAATAGGTGATTATATTTTAGTCAATAAGTTCAGTTATGGTTTAAGATTGCCTGTAATTAGATCGAAGTTTTTTGATGTTGGAAATCCAAAAAGAGGAGATGTAATGGTTTTTACACCGCCGCATGATAAAAGATATTTTATCAAACGAGTGATTGGCTTACCTGGCGATAAAATTAGTATAAAAAATAATATAATATATATCAATGATATAGAGATGGAATATACAGTAATTTCTGATACTAAAGAGAACCCAAATTATGTTATCGAGAGAGAGAGCCTAGATGAAATAGAACACCTCGTAAGAAAAAAGAAAACAGCTGGCAAACTAGGAAAAGACTACAATATTACTATTCCAACGGGACAATATTTTATGGTGGGAGATAATCGTGATAATAGTAGTGATAGTAGAGTCTGGGGGCCCGTTCCAGAAACTAATATAGTGGGTAAAGCAATCTTAGTTTGGATGCACTGGAGATCCATTTCAGACATACCAAGTTTCAAAAATACAGGGGTGATTAAATGATAGATATAATTATTTTATGAAGATAGATCTTAATCAAATTTCCAAGAGAATCGGCTATAATTTTAAAGATGAGTTTCTGTTGCGGTTAGCGCTTACACACAGAAGTTTAGGGTCTACTAATAATGAAAGATTAGAGTTTTTGGGTGACTCCGCTCTTAATTTTATAATTGGGCATGCAGTTTATGATTTGCTGCCAAACAGTAAAGAGGGTGAACTTAGCAGATACAGGGCAAATTTAGTAAAAGGTAAGACGCTTTCTGAGATAGCTATTGAGTTAAATATTGGTGAATTTTTGGTTTTAGGAAAAGGAGAGCTAAGTAGTGGTGGGCGTCACAGATGCTCTATACTTGCAAATTCGGTTGAGGCGATAATCGGAGCAATTTTTTTAGACGGCGGGATAATCCCATGCAAGGATTGTATCTTAAAATGGTATAATTCAAGGTTAAAAAACCTAAATCAGAGCTGCCGAAAGGATCCAAAAACTGAACTTCAAGAGCTTATGCAATCAAGATCAAAACCTTTACCAATATATCAAATTATTGCTATATCAGGTGAGCCGCACCAACAAAAATTTACGACTGAGTGTAATGCTAGTGGACTTAAAATTCCCACAAAAGGTTTTGGTGATTCCAGAAGAGAAGCAGAAAAAAAAGCAGCCGAAAAAGCCTTAGTGGAGCTATTAAGTGATAGCTAACAATAATTCTAAAAAGTGTGGCTTTGTAGCAATAGTTGGGCGACCAAATGTCGGTAAATCTACGTTACTCAACCATCTAATAGGTACGAAGTTAAGTATAACATCCAGAAAACCACAAACTACAAGACATAATCTTATTGGAATTAAGACTACAAGTGATGCACAAATAATTTTTGTAGATACGCCCGGCATTCACTTTGATCAAAAAAAAGCGCTTAACAGATATATGAATTATGAAGCTGAAAGTGCTCTAAAAGATGTAGATTTAATAATTTTTGTAGTGGATCGTGATGTATGGAATAAAACAGATATAAGATTAGCAAAAGTAGTATTTAGTATAAAAAAAATTCCTGTAATCATCGCTGTTAATAAGTTTGATAAACTATCCGCAGAAAACAATATGGTCAAACATATACAGCATATATCTGCCCATTATCCCGAAGCTAAGATTATTCCGATATCCGCCTTAACAGGACAGCAACTTAATCTGCTTGAATCAGAAATAAGGGATAATATTCCTTATAGAGACTACTGTTTTCCTGATGACCAAATTACTGATAAAAGTGAGAAGTTCTTAGTAGCGGAGTTGATTAGAGAAAAAATAGTACGCCAGTTAGGGGCGGAGCTCCCATATGAGACTACAGTGAAAATAGAAAAGTTTGATTACGAAAAAGATATTATCCACATAAACGCTCTTATACTTACAGAAAGAGAGGGTCAAAAAAAGATTATGATTGGGGATCGCGGCGAAAGATTGAAACGGATAGGGCAGGAATCTCGAATTGATATGGAGAAACTCCTCCAAAATAAGGTGATGTTGACTTTATGGGTCAAGGTAAAACGGGGCTGGTCTGATGACCAAAAATCGCTGACAAATCTAGGGTACAGACATTAGGAAAAATTTTGTTTTTATGAAATCTGAACTAGCATTTGTGCTTCATACCAGACCTTTTAGAGAAACAAGTCTTCTTGTTGACTTGTTCACGAGGTCATATGGAAGATTGCGCGCTGTATCAAAAGGTTCAAGAGGAAGAAAAAGAGCTGTGCAGCTAAATGCATACACGCAGTTTCTCGTTAGCTGGTCAGGTAAATCCGACCTTAAAACACTTACTCATGTTGAACAATCTTCGGTTCCAATATTACTTGAGGGCGATAGTCTTTTTTGTGGATTTTATCTAAACGAAATACTAATAAGACTTCTAGCTGAAAACGATCCGCACGAAATAATTTATGATAATTATATAAACGTTCTAAGCCAACTAGCAGGTAAATCACCAATAACTGGCAGTTTGAGAAATTTTGAATTTTCTCTTCTTGAAGAGTTAGGCTACGGAATTAATTTAACTACTGATGCTGAACTTAATGAACCTATTGTTAATGACAAGGAATACTTTTACATGCCTAATCTTGGTTTTCAAACAAAAAAAAATGGTAATGCAGCATATTCGCAAAAATATCTCTTCAGAGGATCAGATATACTAGCGTTTAGAAATGGTGATTTTTTTTCAGCTCCATTAGCTGCAAAAAAGCTTTCTCGGCTTGCGTTAGAGCCACATCTGGGAGAAAAGCCTATACTAAGTAGAAGTTTTTTTAACAAAAAGTCTTGAAAAAATTACTTTACAGAAAAAAATTTATTATGATTTATTTTAATGGATTATCGAGGCTTGTAAATGATAATTGGTGTAGGAACAGATATCTTAAAGATTTCAAGAATTAAAGATACTTTTGGCAAATATGGGGATAGATTTGCCAAAAAAATACTTTGTGTAGCTGAACTAGATATTTTCAACGATAAGAATAAATCAATAAGTTTCTTAGCCAAGCGTTTTTCAGCAAAAGAGGCGGCTAGTAAAGCGCTAGGTACAGGTATAAGAGGAGTATCATGGCATGATTTCGAGATAAAAAATAATAATATTGGTGCTCCCGAATTAATTTTAACTGGGGAAGCAAAAATAAGAATGGGGGAAATAGGGGCAAGAAAAACACTTATTAGTTTGTCTGACGAGTCTGATTATGTGCTATCGTTCGTAGTGCTTTTTTGAGTTTCAGTTTTATCTATTTTATTTTCAAACATTAGCAATAAAAATTTTCTCGTAATGAAAGATACGCTACACTCAGATATTAATAATGATTTGTAAAAAACTATATAATCGTACTTAATAATCTAGTAAATGTTATCTAAGGGTAGAGTTTTATGCCATATCCAACTATCGAATCCTGTATAGGGAAAACTCCGCTTGTAGCTCTCCAGCGTCTACCCGGAAAAACTTCTAATACCATCCTTGTTAAGTTAGAGGGTAATAATCCAGCCGGGTCAGTAAAGGACAGACCTGCTATGAGCATGATACAGCGTGCAGAAATTCGAGGAGAAATCAAGCCAGGGGATGTGCTAATTGAGGCTACGTCAGGTAATACAGGGATCGCATTGGCTATGGCAGCAGCTATAAAAGGTTATAAAATGATACTAATCATGCCAGAGAATAATACTGAAGAGAGAAAAGCAGCCATGCGTGCTTATGGGGCAGACTTAATATTAGTATCAAAAGAATCTAGTATGGAGGGAGCTAGGGATCTAGCCAAATCAATGGAGTTAGAGGGCAAAGGAAGGGTTTTAGATCAATTTGGTAACACTGATAACCCTCTTGCACACTTTGAGAACACCGGCCCCGAGATTTGGGAACAAAGTAAAGGAAAAATAACACATTTTGTAAGCTCAATGGGTACAACTGGCACAATTATGGGTGTTTCACGTTACCTTAAATCAAAAAATCCAAATATAAAAATTATTGGATTACAGCCTGAGGAAGGATCAAGTATACCTGGCATAAGGCGATGGCCAGAAAAATATCTTCCAAGTATCTATAGGTCCTCGCAAGTCGATCAGATAATAGATATAGGACAGGAAGAGGCCGAAGAGGCTATGAGAATGATGGCCACAAAAGAAGGCATATTCTGTGGCGTTTCATCGGGAGGATCAGTTGCTACAGCTCTAAGACTTTCTAAAACACTAAATGATGCAGTAATAGTTGCTATTGTATGTGATAGGGGAGATCGGTATCTATCGTCAGGTATTTATGCCTAATAAAAAATTTTCAATAAATGATCTCGTGTTTCTTATGAAAAGACTGAGGGATCCAATTTCAGGTTGTCCTTGGGATGCTAAGCAGACATTTAAGTCAATCACTCCTTATACACTTGAGGAGGTCCATGAGGTTATTGATGCTATTGAAACCGGAAATTTTCTCCATCTAAAGGAAGAGTTGGGAGATTTGCTTTTTCAGATTATATTTTATTGCAGATTAGCGGAAGAGGAGGGTTACTTTGGATTCAATGATGTGATTTCCAGTTTAGCAATAAAGCTCATAAATAGGCATCCACACGTTTTTCCAGACGGTACACTTCAGAGCAAACCCTCAAATTCAAAAAAAATATTAACCACATCAGACATTAAAAAACAATGGGAAGAAATAAAATCTACCGAAAGAGAGAGGAAAGGACAAGACTCGGTTTTAGCAGACATATCTGCAACACTACCCTCATTAATGAGAGCTCAAAAAATCCAAAAACGTACAGCAAGCGTTGGATTTGACTGGAACACAACTGAAGAAATTTTCAAAAAGATTGATGAAGGAAAAATTGAGCTTCAAGAGGCTATAAGTGCTGATGATACAGACAGTATAAGCGAGGAACTTGGCGATTTAATGTTCACAATCGTAAATTTGTGTAGATATTTAGATATTGATGCAGAAATTTCCCTTAGAGCTGCATCTAACAAATTCGAAACTAGGTTCAATTATGTCGAAACCAAGCTTCGTGAGAGCAAACAAGAGGGATCGTATGTTGATGCTGATTCACTTGATTCCCTTTGGCGCCAAGTAAAAAAGAAAAATTAGCCAACAATAAACACTTGTTTTCTTGTGATCATTGTAATTTATGTGTAATGTTTGGTTCATAAAATATTTACAAGCTTGCAATCGCATTTTGCCTTTTAAAATGGAGATGTTAAATGAGAATTATCCTTCTAGGTCCACCAGGTGCTGGTAAAGGTACCCAAGCAGCATATATCACACAAAAGTTTTCTATACCTCAAATATCAACCGGAGATATGCTGAGAGCTGCTGTTAAGGCCGAATCAGAGTTAGGATTAAAAGCCAAGAGTATAATGGCGTCGGGTGGCCTTGTTTCTGATGACCTTATTATTGCTTTGGTCAAAGAACGCATACAACAAGAAGATTGTGTTAATGGTTTTCTATTTGACGGATTTCCTAGAACAATACCCCAAGCTGAAGCACTTGTTTCAGAAGGTATAGAAATTGATAAAGTAATTGAGATATATGTGGCAGATAAAGAGATAATTGCACGATTAAGTGGTAGAAGAGTCCACGAAGGCTCAGGTCGTGTTTACCATATAGAACATAATCCTCCTGAAAAAGAAGGGTTCGATGATACAACCGGTGAGCCGCTAATACAGCGTGAGGACGACAAGGAGGCTACCGTTCGAAACCGCCTTGAAGTATACCATGAGCAAACTAAACCCCTAGTTGGATTTTATCAGGGCTTGTCTTCCGAAGCCTCACTGGTTACACCATCTTATAATCGTGTTGATGGTGTAGGTCCACTTGATGAGGTTCAAGCAAGACTAGAAACAGCATTGTCTTAATTTTATTATATTGAGCAATGCAAAATGGGCTCATAGGGCCCATTTTTTATTTTAAAAACGAAGTTGATATTTTATTATGAAAAAAACTGCCATTATTCTCGTAAACCTTGGTACACCCGAGACTCCATCTCCAAAAGGCGTATCTAATTTTCTGAAACTTTTTCTTGCTGATCGACGTGTTGTTGAACTACCTAAACTAATCTGGTGGCCCATATTAAGATTAATTGTAATTCCTCTTAGAGCAAAAAAAGTAGCAAGGGCATACCAAGAAATATGGTGGGAAGGTTGTAACGCAAAACAATGTGATAAGTTTGAAAAAGATAAATGTCAGGGATCTCCGATAAGAGTCATCACTGCTCGTCAAGTAAAATTGCTATATAAAGAACTTCAGTTTAGGCACAGTACCATGGCGCCTTTAGTCGTTAGTGCAGTCACCTATGGAGCCCCATCGATTAAGGCTGTTCTAGATAACTTAAGATCAAAAAATATTGAAAAATTTATTATTTTACCGATGTATCCTCAATATTCGGGGTCCACAACCGGCGCAATTTATGATCAAATTTCTAACATAATTAAGGAATCTAGAGATGTTCCTGATATCTCAATCGTTAAGTCGTACTCAACACACTCCGGTTATATAGATTCTCTGGCCAATAAAATAAAAAATCACTGGGATAAATATGGTAAAAATGAAAAGCTTTTAATGTCTTTCCATGGAATTCCACAAGAATACACGGATAAGGGTGATCCCTACGGTTCACATTGTTTATCTACAGCAGAAGCGCTAGCTGAAAAACTTTCACTAAAAGATACTGAATGGTCAATGGGTTTTCAGTCTAGGTTTGGACCAAAAAAATGGCTACAACCTTATATAGACGATCAACTAAATGATTGTATAAAAGAAGGTATAAAATCTATAGATATCATAAGTCCAGCATTTACAGCAGACTGTCTCGAAACGCTTGAAGAGCTAAATATTGGTTATCGAGAGCTATTTTTGAGCGCTGGAGGTGAAAATTACAGTTATATTCCATGTGTTAACGACTCTTCATTATTCATAAAAGCGTTAGCAGATATCATAGATACAAGACTGTACTAAGATGACTAATATTCTTGCTGTTGATACGACAACATCATTATGCTCCGCAGCTCTGCATATAGACAATAAATTAATTAAAAAATATGTGCTAGCAGAAAAAAATCATACAAAGTTAATCCTTCCAATGATCGATGAAATTTTAAGCGAAAGTGGACTAAACTTAAAACAAATAAACTATATCGCTTTTACAGCAGGACCGGGATCATTTACGGGAATAAGAATAGGATTTGGTATCGTTCAAGGTTTAGCGTTTGGAGCTGATATACCGGTTTTACCCGTATCTAGCTTGGAAACACTTGCCTACACGGCTATAAGAAAACTAAAGATAAAAGATAATTTGAGCATAATTCCAACTATTGATGCTCGAATGAATGAAATATACTGGGCAAAGTTTACTCTTAAGTCTGGTGTATTAGAGAGGGTTGAACCAGATCGGGTGTCGGCACTGGAAGAGCTTCGGGCTGCAATAGAAATACCAGGAATAGTAGTTGGGAATGGCGTAGAACACCATGATCAGACGTTAATTGATGTACTGGATTCAGGCTGTACCCCCATGTTTCCTGAAGCAGAGGATATCTTTAATATAGCACAATTGCAGATTGATAAAGGCTATGAGATCGATGTTATAAATGCTAGGCCAGTCTACGTAAGAAATACTCTCACATGGAAAAAAAGAAAAAAATTAAGAAGTACATAGGAAAAGGCTGAAAAAGTGGATCTACTACACCTAATAGTTTTATCTCTGATACAGGGTTTAACTGAATTTTTACCTATATCTAGTTCTGCTCATTTAATTTTACCAACCCTTTTGCTGGGCTGGGAAGACCAAGGGTTAATTTTTGACATCACAGCTCATCTAGGCTCCTTATTAGCAGTAATAATCTATATGCGAGCTGAAATAAAGAAATTATCGATAGCTTGGTTATATAGTTTAACTTCTCGAGTCCATACTCCGGAGAGTAGGCTATCTTGGTGTATCATTTTATCTACAATTCCTGCTGGATTAGCTGGTCTTTTTTTTGGAAATCTCATCGAACAACACCTTAGAACTATACATGTCATAGCAATAACCACTATAGTTTTTGGTTTAATTCTGGGTATTGCAGATTTTAAAGCCCTTAGAACAAAGAATATAAATGAATTTACTTGGAAGGCCGCTCTTTTTGTAGGATTTGCCCAAACTCTAGCTCTGATACCTGGTACATCAAGATCTGGTATAACCATCACAGCCGCTTTATTATTGGGATTCAAAAGAACTGCCGCCGCAAAGTTTTCATTTCTTCTTGCTATACCGATCATTCTACTGAGTGGTCTTTATAAAATTACCAAATTAACTAGCGATAATAATATCAATTGGGAAGAGCTCGGATTAGCCACTGCAGTATCTTTCGTTACAGCTTATGTCTGCTTAAACTTTTTCATTTCAGTAATCAATAAAATAGGTATGATTCCATTCGTTATTTATAGATTGGTTTTGGGAATAACACTACTTATATTATCGACCAATATTTAGTATAGTAAATTGACCTGAGATATACATCATGAAATACAGTAAGTACAACAATCAAATGATTGATTTTATTAAAAAATCACCAACTCCTTTTCATGCGGTTTCTAATATAGCGCATCTTTTAAGCTCAAAAGGTTTTGTATGTCTAAAAGAAAATGAAGCATGGCAACTTAAAAGAGGTGAAGGATATTATGTTATACGAAATGATTCATCCATTATTGCGTTTATTATCGGTGAGAATGATCCAATAAAAACTGGTATTCGTTTTGTAGGCGCACATACCGATAGTCCCTGTATAAAAATAAAACCTAGCCCAGAAATTTTTAAAAATTCTTATTATCAATTAGGAACTGAAATATATGGAGGGGTACTTTTAAGTACTTGGTTTGATCGTGATTTATCTATAGCTGGTAAAGTTATTTTTAAAACAAGCAAAAATAAACTTCATGAGGCATTAGTCGATATAAGGAAACCTGTTGCTATTATTCCTAGTCTAGCAATCCATTTGGATGAAAATGCTAACAAAGGCCATACAATTAACCCAGAAAAAGAAATACTCCCAATATTATTCGAGTGCAAAGATTATGGAGAAAATTTTAGAGAGATTTTAGCTGCTGAGCTAATTAATCAGTCGCCATCGTTAGCTGATTCAGGCAATTTGATAATAATAGATTACGATCTATCTTTTTATGATGCTCAAGCACCAGCAATTGTTGGACTTAAAGGAGACTTTATATCTGGAGCTAGATTGGATAATCTTTTAAGTTGTTTTGCTGGAACTCAGGCAATGATTCAATCTAATAGAACTATAACTAGTATATTCGCTTGTTATGACCACGAAGAGGTAGGAAGTACCTCTGCTATAGGTGCCAATAGTGTCTTTATGGAGTCAATACTCAATCGACTCTTTGAGAAAAACGAAACACAATCTAGAGTATTAGCTAACTCCATGTTTGTATCTACCGACAATGCTCATGGTATTCATCCTAACTTCCCGGATAAGCACGACAAAAAGCATGCTCCCATTTTAAATCATGGGCTTGTTATAAAAGTTAATGCCAATCAACGCTATGCAACAAATTTTTTAACTTCGTCAATAATAAAAAATCTATGTGATGATATTGATATTCCAACTCAATATTTCTCAAATAGAGCTGACATGTCCTGTGGTAGCACAATAGGACCAATGTCAGCAGCAAATATTGGTATAAAAACAATCGACATAGGTGTGCCTACATTTGCAATGCATTCTATTCGAGAAACCGCTGGAGCAAAAGATGCTTTTTATTTATCTAAAATGCTTAAGAACTTCTTTGATGTGAAAGAACTATCATAAAGCTGTAAAAAACTTTATATGTTCATAAAGAATAATAACAACACAAAAAAATCGAGTCCTATAAATTATCCTCCAATCGAAATAAAAAGTTATAATCATAATTATCTATATTTTTTATGTGTTGTAAAAAAAATAAAAAGGTTTCAGATGGAAATTAAATTAAAAAATACTCGGGAGAGAGTTCTAACAGGTATAACTACAACGGGTACACCTCATCTGGGTAATTATGTAGGTGCCATTCGGCCAGCAATTGAGGCAAGTAAAAAAGTAAATGTTGATAGTTTTTTCTTTCTTGCTGATCTGCATGCGATGATAAAATGCCATGACCCAAAAGTTGTACATCAATCTACCAAAGAAATTGCAGCAACCTGGTTAGCTGTTGGGCTAGATCCTGATAATGTAACATTTTATAGGCAATCTGATATTCCAGAGATTTCTCAATTATGCTGGTATTTAACCTGTCTAGCACCAAAAGGACTTATGAACAGAGCGCATGCATACAAGGATGCGGTGAAAAAAAATATTGATGCTGAAGAAGATAACGATTTTGCGGTGACTATGGGGCTATTCTCATATCCAATTCTTATGGCAGCAGATATTTTAATGTTTAATGCGACTAAAGTTCCAGTTGGAAAGGACCAAATACAGCACATAGAGATGGCTAGGGATATAGCCCAACGCTTTAATTATCTATATGGCAAACAGTTTACTTTGCCAGAAGCTATAGTAGATGACCAAGTCTCAATTCTAAAGGGGGTAGACGGTAGAAAAATGAGTAAGACCTATGGAAATACCATTCCTCTATTTTTAGCTGAAAAACAACTAAAAAAACAAATTAATAAAATTAAAACAAATCTTCTGGAGCCAGGAGAACCAAAAGACACAGAGACATCAATTATATTTCAAATATGGAAAGCATTCGCTTCAAAAGATCAGATTAACTATATGCGCAAAGAATATGAAAATGGGATTGCTTGGGGCGAAGCAAAAAAACAACTTTTTGAACTCATAAATGAAGAACTTAAAAACCCCAGAAACTTATATAATCAATTATTAGAATCCCCTGATTATATAGAATCTGTGCTGTGCGAGGGATCCAAAAAAGCTAGAAATCATAGCTCAAAATTTCTTGAAAAAATCAACAAGAGCATAGGCCTTAAGTCACTTGAAATATCAAGCTAGCCTATCTCAAGTGTAATCATAATTATCTTTAACAGGGTCAAAAGAACCTATAAATTACTTTTATTATTCCATTTGTTAATATTCTGAGATCTGCAGATGTAATATTGTAAGGTGGCATTAAGTATATTTTTTTATCAAAAGGTCTCACCCATATCCCTTCAGAAACAAACTCTTTTTGGATTTTACCAATATCAATTTCTTCATACATTTCAATAACACCAACAGCACCCAAACATCTAACATCCTTGACACGCGGATGAGAAGCAAGTTCTGCTAATTGATCATTAATTTGAACGCCTAGGTCACAAATAGTTGCTTGCCAGTCAGAACCTAAAAGTAAATCAATGCTGGCGTTTGCGATAGAGCAAGCTAGAGGATTACCCATATAGGTTGGTCCATGCATAAAAATACCCGGATTACCAGAACATATCACGCTGCTTACTTCAGTGGTGCATAATGTAGCAGCTAGTGACATGTATCCGCCTGTCAGTGCTTTACCAAGACACATTATATCAGGAGTTATATTTGACCACTCACATGCAAATAATTTTCCCGTACGACCAAAACCTGTAGCAATCTCATCTGTAATTAGCAAAACATCAAAGTTATCACATAACTCACGAATTTCTCTTAGATAAGAAGGAGAATAAAAATTTAGGCCGCCAGCTCCCTGCATTATCGGCTCAATAATAACTGCAGCGATATTTTCTGAGTTCTCTCTTAATTTAAGCTTAAAGTCGGATATATAATGATCCTCCCACTCATCATGGAACCCACATGATGGAGCTTCTGCAAAAATCTGTTTATCAAGAGTATTTTTAAAAATTGAGTGCATTCCGTTAACTGGATCACAAACAGACATAGCTCCAAATGTATCACCATGATAGCCTTTCTTGAAGCTAAGAAATTTTGTCTTCTCGAAACGCCCCTGAGAAGACCAAAATTGAAGAGCCATCTTCAGAGCTACCTCCACACTTACTGATCCAGAATCTGAGAGAAATACCTTTTCTAATCCGTCAGGAGTAATATCAACCAAAGTCTTACAGAGAATAGCAGCTGGCTCATGTGTAATCCCCCCAAACATGACATGGGAAACTTTCTCCATCTGTTTAGTCATTGCCTTATTTAAAACAGGATGGTTGTAACCATGTATAGCAGACCACCATGAGGACATGCCATCTATCAGTTCTTTTCCACCAATTAATTTTAATCGAACACCAGAAGCGCTTATCACTTGATATGTCGGTATGGGGTCCACTAACGAAGAATACGGATGCCAAATATGATTTTTATCGATAATAGCAACTTGCTCAGGTGTCAAAGAATTTATCATAGTAGGCACTAGTTTTATAAAATTTATTTAAGAAAAAAGAAGAAATTAAAGTAAAAAAATTTCAAAAGTATAACAATGGTTTATTTACCTCTATTCATTTTAGACCATGCATCGGGATCAATTAAAAATTCCTCAATTTTTGATATTGAGGATTTATCTATATAGTTGTTATCCTTACATACAGACAACACATCCTTCCAAGTTGTAAGATAATGTAATTTTATTTCACTCGCGGCCAATATTTCTTGTGTATTAGGAAAAATATCGTAAAAAAAGAGAACGAAGGTATCGGTAACCTCTGCACCTGCCTCCCTAAGTGCGTTACAAAATTTAATTTTACTACCACCATCAGTAGTTAGATCTTCTACTAAAAGAACTCTGGAGCCTTCTTTAATTAGACCTTCTATTTGAGCATCTTTTCCAAACCCTTTTGGTTTTTTTCTTACGTATTGCATTGGTAGAGAAAGCCTTTCTGATAGCCAGGCAGCAAAGGGTATACCAGCTGTTTCTCCACCCGCTATAGCATCAATTGATTCAAATCCGATATCTCTGAGCACTATTGAGGCACCAAAATCCATGAGAGCTGACCTTACTCTAGGAAAGGATATTATTTTTCTACAATCGATATAAACTGGACTGACCTTGCCAGATGTCAGCACAAAAGGGTCACTTGGCCTAAAGTTAATTGCACCTATTTCTAGAAGCATTTTAGCGCTTAAAGAAGCTATAATTTTTTTATCAGGGAAACTATTAAAAGACATTACTGCTCCAAATAATGTGTTTAAAAAATAATTAAACTTCATATTGCCAGAATAGGGCAATTTTATCTATGCATTGATATTAAGTTGATAATTAAAATTAATTGTATGTTTTAGATGATAATGATTACCATTTGTATTAAAATGAATGGGTTTACTGGACTTGAGGTCAAAAAATTAAAAGAAAAATAACTATTTAATTACATTAATTATCAACTATATGTGATTTTATATTAGTTTTTTAGTAAAAATCTATTGACTAAAGCGACTTCATTGTTCAAATTAGACAGGTGCTTCCTTTAAGCAAGTATAAAAACTTGTAAAGTAAGGCTCATTTAAATAGTAATTTGAAGCAGGCGATAAGACTTGCAAGCTTTAATATTTATATTGATGTGAAAATAAAACTTAAATAAGTAAAAGGAGAGAAACATGGAAACGACAGGTTTGAATCCTAATGATTATGTAGGAGTCAGTTTCTGGATTATATCCGCAGCAATGGTTGCGGCAACATATTTTTTCACTGTTGAACGTGATCGCGCAGAAGGCAAGTGGAAAACATCTTTAACCGTTGCCGCTATGGTTACTGGTATCGCAGCGATTCATTACTTCTATATGAGAGGAGTCTGGATTAATACAGGCGCAAGCCCAACAGTATTCCGCTACGTTGATTGGCTACTAACTGTGCCACTACAAATCGTCGAGTTCTTCTTGATTCTTGCTGCTATTGCTGTAGTTCGTGCTGCCTTGTTCTGGAAGCTATTGATTGCATCAGTTGTGATGTTAGTCGGTGGATATCTTGGAGAAACAGGAGCTATGGATATCTGGTTAGCATTTATCATCGGTATGGCTGGATGGATTTATATCATCTATGAGATATTTGTTGGTGAAGCTAGTCAAATCAGTGCAGCTCAGGGTACTGAAGCTAGTAAAACAGCATTCAATGCGCTTCGCTTGATTGTGACTGTTGGTTGGTCAATCTATCCAATAGGTTACGTTCTAGGTATTGGCTCAGAAGGTTCAGCGGCTAACCTTAACCTAGTATACAACCTTGCAGATTTTGTTAACAAAATCGCATTTGGTGTTGTTATTTGGGTAGCAGCTACTTCCTCGTCTAAATCAGCCTAAAACTGAGATTCGAGTTTAAGTAATAAATTTGGCGTTATGGGATATTTAATCCTGTAGCGCCAATTTTTATAATACTTTTAAAAAATTATTTGTTCCGATCAATAGAAGGTTTTATAAAAATTTTATTTTCTTGAGGAGAATTAAAAAATGGATTTAAGTGTAGGGGATTATAACCTCGTTTTTAATTCATTATCCTTTGCAATTGCAACGTTTGGGGCAGCTACAGTATTTATGTTTGCTCAGCGAAGTCAAGTTGCACCAGCATATAAAACAGCACTTACATTATCAGGCTTGGTATGCTTAATAGCTTTCTATCATTACGTTAGAATGTTTGAGAGCTTTGAACATGCATATATACTTAAAAATGGAGTAGTAACAGCGACAGGTGCGGCGTTTAATGACGCATATCGTTATGTAGACTGGCTGCTAACTGTACCATTACTCTTACTGGAGCTAGTCTTGGTAATGAGGCTTAGCAAGGAAGATACCTATTCAAAGGGCACGAAGCTTGCAATCGCTTCAGCACTAATGGTTATTTTAGGTTACCCTGGCGAAGTGGCCGCAACAGGCAATGAACGTTGGTTTTGGTGGATTGCTGCAATGATTCCCTTCATTTATATAATAAAGGAATTGGTTGGAGGTTTAAGTGCCTCGATTGATTCTCAACCAGTAAATGTTAAGGGATTGGTTGCTAATGCTCGAACCTTAACTATTCTGTCATGGTGCTTCTATCCAATAGTGTTTATTCTACCAATGCTTGGTATTGGAGGTTTAGAGCTTGGCAAGATCAATGCTGCTGTTCAAGTTGGATATACTGTTGCAGATGTAGTTGCTAAAGCTGGTTTTGGTATTATGATTTATATGATTGCTCAACGAAAATCTGATGCTGGCGCTTAATAAATAAGAGCAAAAAGCTCGAAAAAAACGTGCCCTAATGGCGCGTTTTTTTATATTTGTCTATATGAGAGTGTCTATGAAGTATTATATGCCACCAGAGGCAGATGAATTCCTCCATATCGTTAAAGAAGAGTTCGCTAGAAGTTTTGATGTGAAAGAATCATTTATATCTGATTGGCTTAAACATCACAATAAGTCTAAGGGTAAATGGATGAGAGCTCGCTTAGCTCTCGCTTCTGGTGGGTTACTTGGGCTTTCGAATCAAACATTTATAAAATGGGCCGTAGTATGCGAGCTGATTCATAGTGCTTCACTTTTGCATGACGATATATGTGATGAAGACTCAATGAGGCGAGGAAAAAAGTCTCTATGGAAAGAATTCGGAATACCTGCAGCAGTTTGCACTGGTGATTACTTAATTGCAGAATCCTTTAGAAAGCTCACTGAAATTGAACAAGGTTGGCATCAAAATATACTACTAAAGCTTTTATCATGCTCAGTAAAAGAAATTATATTTGGCCAGTCGTTAGATGTAAGTTTAAACCATCTGACGCTAACCAGAGAGCAATGTCGAAAGATAGCTATTGATAAGACGGGTCCGCTGATAGCGTTACCTATGATGGGTATGTTTCGTTGTAAAGAGCTTACGGAAGATGAATGCTCCGCACTAAAAGAAATATCCAATGAATTAGGCTTTGCTTATCAATATTTAAATGATGTAGAAAATATTATTGGCGCCGAGCAGGAGATCTCTTCAGATTTTCTGAAGGGACACCCAAATTTCATGGTTATACGTATACTGGAAGGTCTATCAAACTCAGAGAAAAAAATTATATTTAGTCAGCCAGAAAGATTTAATGATTTTATATCAAGAAAAAATTTCATCCGATCACAGGATGAGATAACTGCTATACTTAATAAAGCAATAATGGATAATCATCGATTACCTATAATTATTCAACCAATCATCCAGTCACTTAAAGATGAAATTATTAAAAGGCTTTGCATGATATGAAAAGTGTTGCAGTAATAGGTGGAGGATTTGGTGGTATAGCTGCCGCTATTCGACTAAAAGCAAGGGGTAATGAAGTAACTATTTATGAGCGCTTAGATAAATTAGGGGGAAGAGCTCAAGTATTCAAAAAAGATGGCTATTTGCATGACGCTGGGCCCACAGTAATCACTGCGCCAAATCTATTTTATGAGCTATTTGAATTATTTGGTGAAAATTTAGAGGATCACCTTGAATTCAAACCACTAAGTACTTGGTATAGATTTCGCTTTAATGATCAAACAGAGTTTGATTATGGGTCAGACAAAGAGAAAATGCTCAGCCAAATTGAAGAGCTGTCACCTGAAGATGTCTCAGGTTATTTAAATATGCTTAAAGCGTCGCAAGAAATATTTAAACTTGGTTATGAGAAGTTAGCAGGGCATCCATTCAACAGACTGTCCACAATGCTACGTTACGGGCCAGATATTATAAAAATGAGAGGCTATCGTTCAGTTTATAGCTTCGTATCTAAATATATTAAGCATCCAAATCTACGTCAAGCTTTTTCAATTCAGCCGCTTTTAGTTGGAGGCAATCCTTTTACAACATCATCAATATACTCTCTAATTCATGCGCTAGAACAAAAATGGGGTATCTTCTTCTGTATGGGCGGAACAGGAAAACTTGTATTTGAGCTTGAAAAATTAATGTTAAGAAATGGAATTAAGATAAATTATTCATCTGATGTAACTCATTTTTCTACATCTAATAAATTAATTTCAAGAATCAACTTTTCAAATAATGAGAGTAGGGCGTTTGATTATTTTATAAGCAACGCTGATCCGATACAGGTGTCAACAGAACTCCTAAAGAATAAAAAAATATCTTTTCATAATCAACTTATTAATAAATATGCGAAACACTCAATGGGTTTATTTGTATTATTCTTCGGATCTTCTAAATGTTATGAAAATGTGGCGCATCATACGATATGGATGGGACCAAGATACAAAGAGCTACTTGAGGACATATTTGATAATTATCATTTATCAGAAGATTTTTCTATATATCTGCATAGACCTACTTGCACAGATAAATCTTTCGCCCCAAGCAATCATGACAGCTTCTATGCACTTGTGCCGGTACCTAATCTGAAAGGTGAGCAAGACTGGTCTAAAATTAAAGAAGAATTTTCAAAAAGAATTTTAAATGCTCTTGATAAAACAATAATGCCGGGCATTAACATAAACGCTAAAGAAATATTTTGTATGACTCCAGAAGATTTCAAAACCAATTACAGAACACCATTTGGAAGTGGTTTTTCAATAGCTCCAATTTTAACTCAATCTGCTTGGTTTAGAACTCACAATCAAGATGATATGTATAAAAATTTATTCTATGTGGGGGCAGGAACTCATCCAGGCGCAGGTGTTCCTGGAGTCATAAATTCCGCAAAAGTAGTAGAAAAAATTATTTACCATGACTAATTATTCTTACATCATGAAGAATCATGGAAAAACTTTTTTTTGGGCAACAGCATTCCTCGAAAAGAGAACAGCTGATGATTTGTACTCAGTTTATGCATTTTGTCGTCGTATTGACGACCTAATAGACAACAATCAATCAAATGATACTTCATATGAGGACTTTTTTAAGGTAAAAGATGCATGGGTTGATGATAAATTTACAGGTGCATTTGATGAATTAAAAAGCATAGATGAGAAGTTCATGCCAAGGGAGAAGGTCCTTAAGGAGTTCCTGAAAGGGCAAACTAGTGATATCTCACACAAACAACCAAAAAATATCAGCGAACTGCTCATATATTGCTATCAGGTAGCCGGTGCTGTTGGTTTGATGGTTTGCGATGTTATAGGGATCAGAGATCCTCGCTTAAAATATTTTGCTATTGATCTAGGTATTGCGATGCAGTTAACAAATATATGTAGAGATATAAAAGAAGATGCTTCGATAAATAGAATTTATTTACCGAAAGATATGATCAACTTGAAGTTAGAAAGCTATATAAATCCGACAGAAGAAGAGCTAAAAAGAATTAATTTAGCAAGAAACGATTTACTGGATTTAGCAAACAAGTATTATGAAAGTGGTGAAAAAGGTATAAGTCATCTGCCTTCAAAAACTGCAAGAGCTGTTCTTATTGCATCAAAGCTTTATCAGTATATTGGGACAAAAATCATAAATGGCGAAATTTCTTATCAAGCAAATCGTGTTTATCTGAATATATTTGAGAAACTAAAGATAACAACTAAGTTATTATTCAAATTAAACAGGAGAAAAAATATAGAAATACATGATGAAATGCTACATTTATCGATCCTAGAACTTCCTGATGCTCATATAAAATGAAAAGAACATACGATTTAATAGTGATTGGAGCCGGGCTGTCCAGCTTGATGTTTTTAAATCAGTATCTAAAGAAAAATAACTATCAATCTATCCTTCTGCTTGAACAAAAAAAAACTGCCAATAATGATCAAACCTTCTGCATATGGGAAGGGCCCGGGCTTCCTAATATTACTGAAGAATTTCAACTAAAACCAAAAAAAATATGGAAAAAAATAGTCTTAAATAATTTAAACTATGAAGTTAAGAAAAATATTTATCCATATAATTATGTTTGTTTTGATGGAAAAGAGGTGTTAGAAAGCCTATTTAAATCGTTTAGTAAAAAGATTACGAATTTAAAAAAAGAAATAGTAACTAAAGTATACTGCAAGGATGATATCCAGATTGTAACTACGGACAATAGTGTTTACTTTGGTAAAGTTGTCGTTGACAGTAGGAATAATTTTCAGAAGCATGAAATAAAATCAGCATTGGTCTGCCAAGCTTTTGTTGGAAGCGAAATAGAATTAACACAAGATAGATTTAAACCTGATGAAGTGACATTAATGTCTTTTAAGCAAAATGATGATCAAGTTGAATTTACATACATACTGCCATTTTCAAAACAAAGAGCGCTCGTTGAAACAACAGTTTTTTCAGTAGCACCATGCCTTGAGAGTATTGAAAAAATACACAAAGTGGTCCTTGAAAACTTTGGTGCCTATGAAGAGGTAAGGCAGGAAAAAGCAATTTTACCGATGGCTGTTATTTCCCCAATCGAAGAGAAAAGAATACTCAAAATTGGTATAGGCGGGGGTATGATGAGAGCCTCTTCTGGTTATTCGATGAGAAGGATTGGCAATTGGGCATTAAGATTAAAATCTGACGAATTAAGTGAGAAAAGTATTTCTATATTTAGATATCGGTCTAATAAGTGCTTGAATTATTTAGATAAAATTTTCTTAAATGTTATCCTCAAATATCCAGAAAAAGGTCCCTACTTATTTATGAAACTTTTTAGAAGAGCTAAGATTTCATCATTAATTAGATTTTTATCGGACACACCAAAAGGCATAGATTTAATCAACATATTACTATGTATGCCCAAAAGGCTAATGCTTAAAGGTTTAATAGAGAAGAAAAATGACTAAAGTTAACTGGCATCAAATATTCTTCATTAGCCTTTCCGCAATAATAATTTTGTTATCCACAATTCCTGACTTAACAGGCATGAGTGTATTGGATAAAAAATCGAACATCAGCATAATAATGCTTATTTCAATGACTCTCATAGCTACTATTGGTATTGCACACGGTGCTCTTGATGGAAAAATTATATGGGAACACTCAATACATAAAAGCACAAAATTAAAATTATATTTACTTTATATGTTTTTTACATCAAGCGGGGCAGTGCTTTGGTTCTTTTATCCATTTGCTGGATTAGTTTTACTTCTGTTGATGTCGTCGGTTCATTTTGGCGTGTCTGACTTAGAGTTTATAAAAGAAATGCCATTTGTAACAAAGGTTTACTGGGGAATTGTTATGACATACCTCCCGTCAGTCTTTAGATCGGATCAAGTGGATTCTCTGTTTTTTGATTTAACGCAAGTCCATATCCATCCAGAGGCGTATAATATTATAAAAATTATTGTATTAATTTGCATAATTAACTTTTTAATAAGCTTGTATAAAATTGCAAAGACTAGAAAGAAAATGGGCAAAATTAATTATGAATTGAAGTTATTAACTATAGAAATGGCGGTATTAATTTATTTAGCTTATGTTTTAACCCCACTTATCTGGTTTGCTATATATTTTTGTGGGCTACATGGTATTAGAGCTTTAATAGCTGGGAGTTTTAGAGTATTTCCTGACATACTATGGTTACTATTATTTACATCACCAGTTTCAATAGTAATCTTTTTATTCGAATGGGAATATAATCTAAATAGCTTATTGATAGTTTTTCCTATAGTAGCAAGTTTAACCATTGCGCATATGCTTCTGCCAAAGCTTATAAAAATTGTAGGACCATAAAATAAGCTTGCTCGCATTTATTTTGGCTGACTAGTAAACCTCAAATAGGATAGTTTTTTTTCAATTGATCCAAATTTTTTCAAGGCGTCTTCATCACTGATAGAGGTTGGAACTATAATGTCCTGACCTATAACCCAGTTCGCTGGTGTAGCTATGTTATGTTTGTCGGATAGTTGAATAGCATCCAATACTCTTAAAATTTCTGTGAAATTTCTTCCAACTGCCATTGGATAAGAAAAAGTTAGACGTATTTTTTTATCGGGTCCTATTATAAAAACTGTACGCACAGTAGCACTATGAAACGCTGTTCTTCCATCAGGTAAGTATGAATCGGCTGGAAACATCTCATAGAGTTTTGAAACAGTCAGAGAGGTATCGTCAATAATAGGAAATGTTACTTCAATAGATGATAATGACTCTATATCTTTGATCCAGCCGTGATGTTCATCATTGCCATCTACAGATACTCCTATAACCTTTGTGTTCCTATTTTTAAATTCTTGACTGAGTTTTGCGACAGCTGAAAATTCAGTGGTACAAACTGGGGTAAAGTCTTTTGGATGTGAAAAAAGAACAGCGTAACTATCGCCTATCCATTTATGGAAATTAATTACACCAACAGTTGAATCAGATTTAAAGTCTGGAGCAATATCATTTATTAGAAGGGACATATTATTCCTCTTTAAAAGTTTAATTTGTTTAAAAAACTATGGTATGTGAATTATAACAAGAAACCTATAGTGTAACTAATTCAGCATGGTGGAATGATAAAAATATATACAATTTAACATAATATACATTATACGCAATTATATATAACTGGAAATAACATTTAATGTTACTTTAAGGTTACAAACTCTTCTGCCGCTGTAGGATGTATACCAATAGTATTATCGAAATCTTTTTTTGTAGCTCCAGCTTGTATTGCTATGGCCAATCCCTGAATTATTTCTCCAGCGTAATCACCTACCATATGACATCCTACAACCTTATTTGTACTTTTCACGACAATGAGCTTCATGAAAATTTTGGTTTGGCTGCCACCTAATGTTTGTTTCATAGGTTTAAATTGGCTCTTATAGATCTGTAAATCTTTATTGAACTCTATTATAGCCTCATCTTCCGTATAACCTACTGAGGCTGAATTAGGAGTACTAAAAATTGCAGTTGGAATATTTTTATAATTTACAAAAGGTTTTTTTCCTTCTGTTAGGTATTTAGTTAGTACGTTTCCCTCAGCTATTGCAACCGGCGTAAGTTGTTTCTTTCCCACGACATCTCCTATTGCAAAGATGCTTTTTACAGAAGTTCTGTAAAACTCGTCGACAATAAGTGTGCCATCTTGATTTTTTTCTATTTTTAACTTATCAAGACCTAGTGTATCTAAATTTGGTTTTCTACCTGTTGCAAACATTACTAAATCTGACTGGATACTGTCACCAGTTTTTGTACTTATTTCATATTTAAATTTATTACTTTTGTCAGATGAATCTACTGGTGGATTTTGCTTAATAGAGTTAACTTCTTTCGAGAAGTGTATCTTAACACCACGTTTTATATACTCTTCTTTTATTTTTTTTCTTATATCTATA
>NYXF01000049.1 GCA_002685455.1 Porticoccus sp.
TGCAAGTCCAGTTACTTGTCCAATCTGACTTTTTTCATCAGCACGTCCAAAGTCATATTTTTTTATACCAAGTAATTCTTCGAGATGATTTGGTGTAACTAAAAAATTATCTCGTGTTTCTTTACGTGTATTTCTAATAACAATCTTTCGACAAAGTTTTGCAAGTTGCTTTTCAAGCCCTCTCACTCCAGCCTCTTTAGTATAGAATCGAATGACATTTATCATAGAATCTTTTTGTATTACTAGCTCTTTTTGTTCCAAACCGTTAGCTTTTAGTTGTTTTGGTAACAAATATTTTTGTGCAATATTTAATTTTTCATCTTCTGTGTAGCCTGAAATTCTAATTATCTCCATTCTGTCAAGAAGTGGAGGTGGGATATCTATCGTATTTGCAGTGCAGATAAACATAACTTCTGATAGATCGTAATCCACCTCAAGGTAATGATCACTAAATTTATTATTTTGCTCCGGATCAAGAACCTCCAACATAGCTGAAGAGGGATCACCTCGATGATCTGTCCCCATTTTTTCAATCTCATCTAGCAGAAAGAGAGGATTTTTTACTCCCACTTTTGATAACTTCTGAATAAGTTTTCCCGGGAGAGAGCCTATATAAGTTCTTCGATGCCCTCTTATTTCGGCTTCATCTCGCACACCGCCCAGAGACATGCGTACATATTTCCTACCCGTCGCCTTGGCAATTGACTCACCCAGTGAGGTTTTTCCGACGCCTGGTGGTCCAACTAAACAAAGCACAGGACCCTTAAGAGTTTTAACTCGCTTTTGTACAGCTAAAAATTCGAGGATCCGCTCTTTGACATCGTTCAAACCAAAATGATCTTCATTTAAAATACGTTCTGCCCTTTTTAAATCATGCCTTACTTTTGAACGTTTTTTCCAAGGAACACTTACTAGCCAGTCAATATACCCTCTCAGAACAGAGGCTTCTGCCGACATTGGTGACATAGCTTTAAGTTTTTTTAACTCTGCTCTAGCTTTAGCTAATGGTTCTGAGCTCATGCCTACATTCATAATTTTTTGCTCTAGCTGATGAAGATCATCATCTTCCTCAGTTTCACCTAATTCCTTTTGTATAGCTTTCATTTGTTCATTCAAAAAATATTCTTTTTGACTTTTTTCCATCTGTTTTTTTACTCGTACACGTATTTTTTGTCCGATATCGAATAATTCAATTTCTGACTCCATCAGGACTAATAGAAGCTCAAATCTATCGATTAAAGCCTCTAGCTCTAACATATTTTGTTTTTGTTCTATAGTTAGGGGTAGATGGTTGGCTAAACTATCTGCTAGATGCTCTGGATTGACTGTAGCTTTAATCAGAGTCATAGTCTCTGTGGAGATTTTTTTGCTCAGATTTGCGTATTGCTGAAACTTATCCAATGCCAGCTGTTTTATTGTTTCAGCCTCGTTATCTTCGAGCTCTAAAGCTAAATGTCTTTCGTATGTTGATAGAAAAAATCCTTGGGAATCCTCTATTTTACTTATTTTAATTCTTTCTAAGCCTTCGATTAATACTTTTACGGTTCCATCCGGAAGCTTAAGCATTTGCTTTATATCTGAGAGAGTTCCATAAAAGTTAAGATCATTTACATCAGGATTGTCTTCTGTAGAAATTTTTTGTGTAACAACTAAAATCTTTTTGTCCTCAGACATAGCTTTGTCTAGGGCAGCAATGGATTTATCTCGACCAACGAACAGAGAGACTGATAAATTTGGATAAACCACTACATCGCGCAACGGTAGCAAAGGCAATTCTTGAGATGGATCCTTGTCGATCATTGTTAACCTCATTCAAAAGTATAAATTTAATTATAAATATTGGGGCGCAATGATTTAAAACAAGGTTAATTTTTAAAAAAATATATAATAAGATTTATAAGCTTAGTGTATATAAAAATTATTCACTAGCTACTACCTTGGGATCAGTATTTTGGTATACCATAAGAGGCTCCGATTCGCCCCGAACGACAGAACTGTCAATAACTACTTTAGTAATATTTTCTTCTGTCGGAGTTTCATACATAGTATCTAATAAAATATCTTCGATAATTGAGCGTAATCCTCTTGCGCCTGTTTTTCGAATAAGAGCTCTTTTTGCTATTTCTTCAGAGGCATCTTTACGGATATCAAGCTCTACTCCTTCCATCTCAAACATTGTAGTATATTGTTTAATCAGCGAATTTTTTGGCTCAATAAGTATGTTGACTAAAGCATCCAAATCTAATTCTTCAAGTGTCGCTATAACTGGTAATCTCCCGACAAATTCTGGTATTAGCCCGTAGCTTACTAAATCTTCCGGTTCTAAATCTGCCAAAGTCTGTCCAATATTTTTTTCATTATCTTGTGCTTTAATAGATACATTGAAACCAATACCACTATTATCAGATCGATCCCTGATTACTTTTTCTAGACCAGAAAAAGCACCCCCACAAATAAATAAAATATTTGATGTATCAACTTGAATAAATTCCTGTTGTGGATGCTTTCTGCCGCCTTGTGGGGGAATTGATGCAACAGTCCCCTCTATCAACTTTAAAAGTGCCTGCTGTACACCCTCACCAGACACATCTCTTGTAATCGAAGGGTTATCTGACTTACGTGATATTTTATCAATCTCGTCTAAATAAATTATGCCACGCTGTGCCTTATCAATATCATAATCACACTTCTGAAGGAGTTTCTGGATTATATTTTCAACATCCTCGCCCACATAACCAGCTTCTGTTAATGTAGTTGCATCAGCAATTGCAAAAGGAACATCGAGCAATCTAGCTAAAGTCTCAGCCAATAATGTCTTACCGCTTCCTGTAGGTCCCACTAACAATATGTTGCTTTTACCAAGCTCAACATCATTATTAATTTTTGAATCGGTGCGCTGCAATCTTTTGTAATGGTTATAGACTGCAACTGCTAATATTTTTTTTGCTCGGTCTTGGCCAATTACGTATTGATTGAGTGTTTCCTTTATTTCTTTTGGTTTTGGTAGATCGCTAGATAAAGATGAACTGGATTCAAGCTTTTGAACTTCTTCCAAAATGATATCATTACAAAGTTCTACGCATTCATCGCATATAAATACTAAGGGTCCTGCTATGAGCTTTCGAACTTGGTGTTGGCTTTTATTACAAAAAGAACAATAAAGTAATTTGCCATCTTTGTTGCTATCTTCTGTTGTATCGTCTGCCATATGCTTGTATCTCTTAGTCCAAAAAATATACTGAAAATTTATTTAGATTTAGGTCGCTTATCTAAAACTTCATCAATTAAACCATAAGCTTTTGATTCATCTGCACTCATGAAGTTATCACGCTCGGTATCGAGTTCGATTTTTTCTATTGGCTGACCGGTATGCTTTGCAAGACATTGATTTAACCGATCGCGAATTTTGAGAATCTCCTGCGCATGAATGTGTATATCTGAAGCCTGACCATTGGCACCACCACTAGGTTGATGAATCATATTACGTGAATTTGGGAGACAAAATCTTTTTCCGGGCGCACCTGCAGCTAGCAAAAAAGCCCCCATACTTGACGCTTGCCCAATGCACATAGTGCTCACATCGGGAGCTATAAACTGCATAGTGTCATATATTGACATTCCTGCAGTTACTGATCCGCCGGGTGAATTTATATATAAATGGATATCTTTTTTTGAATTTTCAGATTCCAAAAAAAGCAACTGAGCAACAATTAGATTAGCCATATAGTCTTCTACTGGGCCAACCAAAAAAATGACTCTTTCTTTTAATAAGCGTGAATAAATGTCGTAGGAACGTTCGCCGCGAGCACTTTGTTCAACAACAATTGGAACTAAGCCACCTGCGCCACTAATATCATTTTTATATGGAAAATTATCAAAATTCATATTTTTTACCTAAATCAAAGATATTGATTATATTATAACCTAAAGATTAACTGTTTTCGGAAACTTGATCTGGATCTGGAGTAACTGCTTGCTGATAATCTACTGACTCATCAGTAACAACCGCTTGTGACAAAACAAATTCTACTACTTGCTCCTGAAGGACATTTGCTTCAATACTTTTCAAGAGTTCTGGGCTGTCATAATGATACTTAATCACCTCCTCAGGTTTATCGTAACCTGCAGCAATCTCTTGGATTTTGACTCGCACTTTTGTGCCGTCAACATCCATTTGATTCGATTGTACAATTTCATTTACTACTAATCCAACAATAGCTCTTCTTTTAGCTTGTGCTTCAAACATTTCATCAGGTAATAACGATGGATCGAAATTATTTTCACCTCCATCACCAGCAAGTTTTTGTGCCATTTGCTGCTTTAACCCAGAAATCTCTGTTGCAATTCTTGTCAGGGGAACCTCGATTTCATCGTGCAGATTGAAGAGTTCCTGCATTACGCGACCTTTTGTTTTGCCCTCAAGTGCATTTTTAAGATCACGCTGCATATTGTGTAAAACTGCTGAACGAAATACCTCTTCTCCACCAGTCTTAAGACCAAAAAGTGCAAAAAAATCATCATTTAAATCCGGCAATGAGGGCTCTTTTAGCAAATTAAGTTTGATTTTAAACTCTACGGATGCACCCTTAAGTTCTTCAGATTGATAGTTTTCAGGAAAAGTAATTGGGAGAGTTTTTTCGTCGCCTACAGACATTCCAATTATTCCATCCTCGAACCCTGCAACTGCTGTCCCACCACCTATCTCGATGGGATAATTTTCAGCTGTACCGCCGTCAAATTCTTTATTATCCTTTATACCTACATAATCGATTGTTGCCTCGTCGCCATGAGCTGCGGGTCGATCAACCTCAATCCAGTTTGCATGTTGTTTACGTAACCCATCTATCATTACATCAATATCACTATCTTTAACCTCAGCAGATGGAATAGAGACTTTAACTTGCTTTAAATCAGCTAAATCAAAGTCGGGAAGGACTTCAAAAGTAGCTATGAACTGAAGATCCTCGCCGGGTTTATCTATTTTAGGTTCGATATTTGGTGGGCTCGCAGGAGTAACCTTTTCTTTTGTTACTGCCTCATAAAAACATTCCCTTACTTTTTCACTTACTACCTCTTTTCTGATCCCTTGACCGTATCTCTGATTAACAACATTGACAGGAACCTTGCCAACACGGAAACCATCTATTTTTGCGGTTTTTGCAGTTTCCTCAAGACGCTTTTTTACTTCGTCACCTATACGATGAGCCGGAACTGTAATTGTCATTTTTCGCTCAAGACTAGAAGTTGCTTCAACAGAAACCTGCATGGGTGCCTCTCAATGTGTTTTTTATTTAAAATTTTTAATGGTGCGGACGGAGAGACTCGAACTCTCACACCTCGCGGCACTAGAACCTAAATCTAGCGTGTCTACCAATTCCACCACATCCGCTAATTATCAAATCTGAAAACTACAGAAGTAATTTACTCGTCTCATAATAATAAAGGGTGGTGATTTTGCCACATAGGCAAAATCCAATCAACAAAAAGAAAGCATGCACCGACTGCGATAGAGTATTGATTTTAATTATGTATAGGCGAAGCTATAAGTATCACTGACTGATTATCATTAATATTTTTAATAGCTATTTCTTTTTGATATGAGGGCAAAAATAGCCCGCACTCCTTAATCGCTACGATTGAGTTGCAATCGATACTACCCTCAATGACTAGCAATAGTTTATAATTTTTGTCTGCGGTTAAACTTAAAGAAGATTTAGACGATAAAGTTATTCTTGAAACCTTAAAATCATCAAAAACTGCAACCACCTCAATAGTATGATTTAAATTTTTCTCGATAATAGTAAGCTCTGAAAATGGATCAATTCGTTCAGTCATAATACTTAATGCTTTATCCGTATCCCAGTGATCTTGGGTTAAAGTTTTTTGATTAAAGGAGAGTATTAAACGCTCATAGACTGGATTTTGAAATTCCACAACTCTTACACCATGAAGAAGACCATGAGGGGTAAGTAGGGGTATTTTGATAACATCCCCTACCTTAAGAGACAAAATAGATGAAAAATGATTCAGTTCGGAACGTAACTTTTTCTCCTCATATATCCAATCATCTGGAATTAGAGTCATCCATTTAGAAATAACACTTATGGGAAGCGCTTCGTTAAATGCATATCCCTCAAGAGCACGGTAACTATCCAGCCGGGCATCTATCACTTGCCTAATTTTACTATATTTTTTAACAGCTTTCTTGTAGGCTTTATGAAAGTCTTTTTCAGAGGAAAAAGTATTCTTTAGTTCATCATTGAACCCATATCGCATACCTCCTATCTTTTGGGGCCAACACTGTTCATCTATATCAACCACAACATAAACTTCTTGTTTTTTTTCATGAAGCTCAAAATATAAATCACCAAACAAAGGTTCTGGTGCCGGATCTAATATTTTCAGTAAGTTAATTTGTTTTTCTCTGCCTGCAGTGAGGCGCTTTGGTGCTGCAGATAGCACCCAGGGAAGTGGTGAATCATATATTCCATCCGTGACAGAAGAGATGCCTCTTTGCTCAATGCCTGTATACCAAATTTCTTGACCCCAAGGTTTTTCTATATTGACTGGTTTTAGAGCGAGCGGCTGGTCTAACCTGAGAAATGGAAGCTTATTATTACTCAAAAAATCCTTTATAGAATCGAAGCTAGGAGATAAAAGAGAGAAATTAGTACGAAGAAATTCATCAGATGCGGTTACTGTAAAATATATATTTTTATCATGGTAAAAATAAAGAGCTAGTAGCTTAATTGAGGGTTTGTTAGCCAGATAATACTGGATGAAGCTATATTCAACTGCCAAAAAAAGACTTCCTTTAGCGGTATTTTGCTCGCCCGAGAAAAAATTGACTTCATCAGACTCAAATATAGATGCATCTTTATTCTCTTTCTCCCAAATGCTAAGTAATTCTTCAGGATTATCGGACTCGTGTATAAACGTCAAGGAAACCTCCTAAGCTTACAGATTTTTTAAGAGAAGCCTTATTGAGCTTCAAGTCTCGACTACTAATTTGTATCAAAAAAATGGTATCATATTGTATACACTTAGGAGTTAAGATAAATAATAGCAATTTTAGTTTTGTCGTCATTACCTTGATAAACTGTTGAAAAATTATTTCATAATTAAATGGGTATTTAGCTATAGTATTTTTTATTTTTCTTAGCCATTGTTCGCATTTTTAAAGTTGGTTTATATAATTTTCCTAAGTGCTTGTAATCATCTGCTAATTTGCAAAATTTATCGAGGCCTATCTCATCCATCCATCTAAATAAGCCACCACGAAAAATAGGGAAACCCAGACCGTATATAGCAGACATATCTATCTCTGACGGTGAATTAACGATCCCTTCCTCTAAACACAATGAAGCCTCAATGCACATTGGTATGATGAATCTGAAAAGTACTGAATCATCATCAATTTTGACTCCATCTAATATTTTTTTATTTGAACATCGCTTAAAAAGTTTGCTAACTTGTTCATCTGTGTATTTTTTTGGTTTACCTCTTTTGTCATTTTGGTATCTATAAAAACCCTTTTGATTTTTCTGGCCCAGCCTATTTTTTTTATAAAGGATCCAGGTCGGTGAGTTGCTATTTAAAGCTTTCATTCTGTCTGGGTAGCCAGAAATAATTGACGTAAAGCAACTTATAGCAGTATCAAGTCCAATGACATCCAAAAGGTAAGCAGGTCCCATTGGCCAGCCCCAAGCCTCTATAGTTTTATCGACTTCTTGGAAATCGGCTCCATCGGCAACCATCATCTCGAATGCAAAAATAGCTGGAAAAAGAATTCTATTTACAAGGAATCCAGGGCAATCGTTTACAATAATCGGTTTCTTCCCAAGCCTGATAGCATGTGATACTGCAAGTTCTATAGTTTCATTAGAAGTTTTTTTACTTCTAACAATTTCTACTAATGGCATCGCATGTACTGGATTAAAAAAATGCATTCCACAAAATCTTTCAGGATTCTTTAGGCCACCACTGAGGTGATCAATTGAAATAGTAGATGTATTTGAGGTTAATATCGTTTCTGCAGATAATTTCTTTTCAATCTCAACTAAAATCTCGGATTTAATTTTTTCGTTTTCAACAACAGCCTCGATGACAATATCAGCTTTTTCTACTCCCTCGTAATCCAAAGATGGTTTGATTCTAGTGAGAATATTTTTTGCATGAAGGTTTGAAATTCTAGCGCTTTCAATGTTCTTGGATAATATCTTTTCTACCTCGCTCATCCCCATCGAAAGGGACCTGTTACTTATATCTTTTAATAATACAAAGAAGCCCTTTAAAGCATTTTGATAGGCTATGCCGCCACCCATAATTCCTGCTCCTAGTACTGCGACATCAGTAACTACTTTCGAGCATTTTTTTGCAAGCTTTTTGGCTTTTGAGCCTACATATTGTTCGCTGATGAAGAGGCCCATCAAAGATCTACATTCTGAAGTTTTTGCTAATTCTTGAAAAGTCTCATATTCAATTATTTGTGCTTCATCCTTTGATAACCTGGCACTTCTTATAATTAAGTCTAATACAACTAAAGGAGCTGGAAAGTTATCCCCGTATTTTGAAAAGACATAGTTAACAAAAAAATCATTTTTTTCAACAATTTCAGTATGCTCTAGGGGTAATGATTCCTGTTTTTGTTTGCGACAGATTTTATAATTTGAGCTATCATTTTGAGCTAATTTTAAAATTTCTAATGATTTATTTTGCAATTCGTCAGATTCAACTAAGACATCTGCCGCACCATCTAATAATGCCTCATTGGACGTTTTGTGTTTTCCTGTAATAATCCATTCGAGAGCTTTGTGGAGTCCTATAAGTCTTGGAAGGCGTATTGTCCCACCCCAACCTGGTATTATTCCAAGTTTTGTTTCAGGAAGACCTACGATAGCTTTATTACTGAGCACCCGAAAATCGCAAGCTAAACATAATTCGAAGCCTCCCCCAAGTGCAAAGCCGTCGATACATGCAGCTGTAGGAAAAGGGAGAGACTCAATCCTATTGAACACATTATTTACCTTATAAAAAAAAGCTTTAAGGTAACTATCACTCTTCTCAAATATCTGTCTGAGCTCATGAATATCTGCCCCAACTACAAAATCACGCTTAGTACTTGTAAATATAAGGCCATTTATATTTGATTGATTCTCAACGATTGATAAAACGATCGAGAGCTCGTCAATCGTAACTTCATTGAATATATTAATAGGTTGCTTTTCTGAGTCAAAGGCTAACTCTAAGATGTTTTTATTAATTGTTCTTAGCTTTAAAAAACTACCATGAAAGATAATTTTTTGCATTTTCTAATCTCTCCTTAAACTATGAGCTTATTTAAAAAAAATTAAATAAATTAAGAACAGATAAATTGTATACTGCAAAATGTAATAGAGAATTCTATTAAATTTTTTTATTTTCTTTCCAATTAATCTAACCTTAAAGATGTGTGGAAATAAGCGATTAATACCGCCAACCTTGTCGCCATCCATATTTTTAGTAGTAGTTGCTGCCATAAAAATCCGAGAAAAAATTTCATTTATCCAGTCAACTAAAATAAAATTAACAGGTCTTTTTATATCTAAAAATAATACAATTCTATTTTTATTTGTTTTATTTTCTGCAAAATGGATGAAAGTTTCATCGAATATAATAGCCTCTCCATCTTTCCAAAAATATTTTTGTCCATCTACAGAAATAAAGCACTGATCTGAGTTTGGGGTAATCAAGCCCAAATGATAACGAAAAGATCCTGCGTAGGGGTCTCTATGCTTAACTAATCTAGCACCAGGTGGTAGCATAGCAAACATTGCTCCCTTAATTGATGGAATAGAGTTTATAAGATCTACTGTATGCGGACATAACTTATTTGCAGAGTGCAGTGACGCCCCATACCATTTCAAGTAAAATCGTTTCCATCCTGTTTTAAAAAAAGAATTAAAACCAAGATCATCTTTTTCTTCTGATGACTTAATACGTGTATCTTTATTTAATTCAACTGCCTCATCTCTTATTATTTCCCACTTATCTTCGAGTATTTTAAGTTCAGGGAAATTGTTAACGTCTATATATACAGATTTTTTTATCCTAGAAAAAAGGTAAAAGAGACAGTTTATAGGCCCAAATAAGTTTGAGTGGTCACTTATTTTTCGCACAACTTTCTCATGCCGGACGAAGCCTCTATTTTGCACATAAAATGCACATACAATAAAGACTGCAAATACAAATAAACCCATAGAATTACCAATAGTTATTTTTATTTATCTTAATTTACCACAAAGACCGATTNAAATGTTTATCAAGCGTGGTGTGCGAGAGAGAAAATCATAAAAAAGTTAAGGAAGATTGAAATTAACAAAAAATGGGGTGGCTGACGGGGCTCGAACCCGCGACCACCGGAATCACAATCCGGGGCTCTACCAACTGAGCTACAGCCACCACTAACCAAACTTCTCGTGCTGGATGGCGCGCCCTGCAGGATTCGAACCTGCGACCTACGGCTTAGAAGGCCGTTGCTCTATCCAGCTGAGCTAAGGGCGCTCAACAACTTTTTTATAAAAATAATGGTCGGGGATGAGGGATTTGAACCCCCGACATCCTGCTCCCAAAGCAGGCGCGCTACCAGACTGCGCTAATCCCCGATATTATTTTACCCTCAGATCGAGAGGTGGGCATAATACTGACGACTAGCGTTGTAGTCAATCAAAAGCAAACAAAAGCTGGATGTATTAACTTCACAGAGAGCGTCCGAAATGAGAAGATAGACTCAAGTAACAATCTATTTAATATTTTTAAATTTAGGAGCTATTATCTACATGAAGACTCAAGTACTTAATGGAAAGGCTGTTGCTTTAAAAACTGAAAAAAAACTGTACGAGAGGGTCGCTAACTTAAAAAAGGCTAACGGTGGTAACACACCGATGTTAGCAACTGTTCTCGTCGGCGGAGATCCGGCATCAGCAACATATGTTCGCATGAAACAAAATGCTTGTAAAAGAATAGGAATGGATTCTATTGCCGTAGAAATGCCTGAAAATACTACAACGGAACTATTGCTTAATAAAATTCAATCTTTAAATTCTAATCCAGCGTGTCAGGGAATACTCCTGCAACATCCAGTCCCGCCTCAAATTGACGAAAGGGCTTGCTTCGACAGTATAGATCTTGCTAAGGATGTTGATGGGGTAACCTGTTTGGGTTTTGGTCGTATTTCTATGGGAGAAAGAGCCTATGGGTCAGCAACCCCGCAAGGAATCATGCGTTTACTGTCCGCTTACGAGATTGATGTACAAGGAAAACATTCTGTTATTGTTGGGCGTAGTCCTATTTTAGGAAAACCAATGGCAATGATGATGCTTAATAAAAATGCAACTGTAACAATATGTCATTCACGAACTGAGGATTTATCAAAAATTGTGGGAAATGGGGATATTATTGTAGGTGCTGTTGGGAAGCCTGAATTTATAAAGGCGGCATGGATTAAGGACGGTGCAGTAGTCATTGACGCTGGGTATCACCCAGGCGGAATAGGAGATATTGAATTAGCACCGCTATATGGAAGAGCTTCTGCGATAACTCCAGTTCCCGGAGGTGTCGGTCCGATGACTATAAATACACTTATCTTTCAAGCAGTTGATTCTGCAGAGAGAAGATTATCCAAGGAAAATTAAGTATTATTACAGCCTTCTCCAGATAGTTCCTCCGCGAGAGTCTTCTAAAACGATGCCATCATCAAGAAGTTCAGCTCTTATCCGGTCGGCACCTGCAAAATCTTTTTTATTTTTTGCTTCTGATCTCTTGGTAATCATGCTCTCTATCTCTGAGCTAGAAAAATTCTTTGAGTCACTATCGACAGTGCTGCCTTGCATAAACTCTTCTGGATCACAATCTAAAATTTTCAATATCCCACCCAGTGCCTTCAACTCCCCCACCAGTAAAGCCGCCTCATCTTTATTAACTAAATATGAGCTATTTATATTTCGAACTAGTTCATACATAATTGCCAAGGCTTCTCTTGTATTAAAATCATCGTCCATAGCTTCAAGAAAAAGCTTATAATATTTACTGTCCTTCAGATTACTAATTGAACGAGGTTTTATGTGAGAGAATTGTCTGAGGGTAGAATAAAATCTTTCAAGACCTAACTTTGCTTCAATCAAATTTTCTTCTGAATAATTAATGGGGCTCCGGTAGTGACTTGAGAGCAAAAAATATCGAATAGTTTCTGAATTGTACCTTTTCAACACATCCCTGATTGTGAAAAAATTTCCAAGTGATTTAGACATTTTTTGATTGTCCACTCTTACTGCACCAGCATGCATCCAAACTCTGGCATACTCTTTTCCAGTTGATGCCTCACTTTGTGCAATTTCGTTTTCATGATGAGGAAATGTAAGATCTGGACCGCCACCATGTATATCAAAGGTCGGGCCTAAACAACAAGTAGACATCGCAGAGCACTCGATATGCCAACCTGGTCTTCCAAGACCCCATGGTGATACCCATCCTGCATCTTTATCTTCTGTTTTTTTCCACAATGTAAAATCACGCTGATCTAATTTATCTGGATTTGATTCGATCCGAGCTGCTGAGAGTATGTCATCTATGTTACGGCCGCTCAATTGACCATAGTTTTTAAAACTACTTACGCGGTAGTAAACATCGCCGTTTTTTGAAACATAGGCATAACCTTTATCGATTAAACTAGTAATCATCTCGATAATTTCGTTAATATAATTAGTGACTCTTGGCTCTATGTCCGGCGGGAGAACACCTAACAAAAGCTGATCCTGGTGCATTGCGTCTATCATTCGCTCAGTTAGATCATTATATGCCTCGTTATTTTCCTTGGCTCTGACAAGTATTTTATCATCAACATCTGTAATATTGCGTACATATTTCAACTTCCAACCTTGAGATCTTAGGTATCGAGCAACCACATCAAATGAAACCAACACTCTTGCATGACCAATGTGACATAAGTCATACACGGTCATCCCGCATACGTACATGCTGATTTCGCCCTCTACTATAGGCTTAAAAATTTCTTTTTGACGAGTTAGGGTATTATATATTTGCAGTGCCATAATTTAATTTATTAAGCCTTGAAGATTGACAGTTTAAAGAAGCATTAATCCTTCGATTCTATCCAATTTGATCTAAGTGCAATAGTCAGATTAAAGATCAGTTTACTTAAGCTTTCGCTCAGATTATCTTTACAAAAATAACCCTCTCTTTCAAATTGATAGGAGCTTCCTACTGCGGCATTTGCAAGGCTAAGCTCAGCTTTGCAATTTGTCAAAATTTTTAATGAATCCTGATCGACTATCTTAAGGAAATCGCTTTCATCTGGAGCGAGTAATGGCACTTTAAATAAGCGATCATATAAATGAATCTCACAATTAATAAATTTCTCAGCTGAAACCCAGTGAATAACACCTTTTGGCTTAACTCCATCTGCTGGATCTTTTCCTAGAGTCTCTGGTATAAGTGATACATTAACTTGAGTAACCTCACCTCTTTCGTTTTCAAAATATTCATTAGCTTCGATTACATAACTATTACGTAATCTCACCCTTTTGCCAATAGAGAGCTTTTTTTTGAACTTTTTAATATACTCTATTTTGAAATCATGCTCATCTATAAATATTTCTTTTGTAAATGGAAGGGTCCGCTCACCCATATTTAATTCGGGGTGACATGGCGCTACAAGATTTTCATGATAGTTGTCCGGAAGATTTGTAATCACAATCTTTAGAGGTCTAATTACAACCATTGCACGAGGAGCATTTCTATTGAGCTCATCACGAATAAAAAATTCTAATTGTGATAGANCTACTAAGCCATCAGTCTTTGCTACAGCTAGACTATCACAGAAATTTCGAATTGCCACAGGCGGAACACCCCTTCGGCGTAAACCAGATATTGTTAAAATTCGCGGGTCATTCCATCTGTCAACCAATCCTGACTCTATCAGCTCCTTAAGTTTTCTTTTGCTTGTAACGCTATAGTTCAAATTGAGACGACCAAATTCAAATTGACGGGGCTTATGAGGCACAGGGAGATTGTCTATAAACCATTCATAGAGTGGCCTATTTGAAGAAAACTCAAGTGTGCAGATTGAATGACTTATACCCTCGATAGCATCCTCTAGACAATGAGCAAAATCATAAGATGGATATATGCACCATTTATTGCCAGCCCGATGATGAGGTATATGTTTTATTCTGTACATGACTGGATCACGGAGATTGATATTCGGCGAAGACATATCGATTTTCGCCCTTAAAGTCATAGCTCCCTCTTCGATATCACCATTCTTCATACTACTAAGCAATTTCATATTATCATCGACAGATCGATCTCGATATGGACTATTTTTCCCCGGCGAAGTCAAGGTGCCTCGATTCTCTCTCATCTCTTCGCTATTTAACTCACAAACGTAAGCTTTATTTTCTCGAATTAAATATTTAGCCCAAATATAAAACTGTTCAAAATAATCGGAGGCATATTTAATATCTCCATCCCATTTGAAACCAAGCCATTTTATATCTTCAACGATAGATGTTACATATTCGTCGCTCTCTTTATCTGGATTTGTATCATCAAATCTCAAATAACAAATACCCCCAAATTGCTCAGCAAGTCCGAAATTTAGACAAATAGATTTAGCATGTCCAATATGAAGATGACCGTTAGGTTCGGGTGGAAATCTTGTAATAATCCTATCAACAAGCGACTCATTCAGATCTTTTTTCATTATCTGTTGGATAAAATTGAGTGGTTTATTTTCGTCTGTCATAATGACGCTTCCAATTAATGAATTTTTTGTTAAAAAAGATTTGCTTAAGAACAATAATTATAGCCTTCAGTATGTTCTGTATAAACCACTCAAGTGAGAGTTTTAATAGTTTCTCATGGATGGCCGCTAAATTCGAGAAAGAAAGCTATGATTAAATCAAATACGAGAGCCATCATATACCTACAGATATGTCTCATATCTTTTTTAATTGGAGATATACTACTAAAAATATTGTTCGATAGCGTCCCGACTGGTCAGCTTATTTGGTTTAGAACTATTGCATCAATAACTTGTTTGTCTCTCTTTCTGTTAAGCACTGGTCGGTTAAGTTTACTTAAAACTAAAAATCCCTGGCAACATATATTTAGAGGGATATTTTTTTCAATAATTAGCATCGGTTATTATCTTGCTGTAAAGAATTTCCCTCTGAGTGCTGTCGCAGCTGCTCTAGCTGGCGCACCAATTTTAATTTCCGCAATATCCCCTTTTATTCTTGGAGAAAGAGCAAATATAGCTCAATGGATTGCAACATTGTCTGGCTTTGCTGGTGTCTGTTTAGTTCTCAAGTTAGATTTTTTTACATTAAGTTTCATTTACTTGTCGCTACTAAGTTTACCTTTTGCGTATGCAGTGTTGATTCTCTGGGGAAAGAAACTGTCGGAAAAAGATTCAGATTGGGCAATTAACTTTTATCAATTTTTCCCCTTACTGTTGATTTCTAGCTGTTGGGAACTCGATCAGTGGATCCATGTAAGCAAAATACAGTTTGCAAATCTTATGGTTTCAGGAATTGCTGGGGCAATAGGGTTTATGTTTTTAGTAGCTGCATTTAGAATAGCTAAGCCGGTGATCATAGCTCCTTTCGAGTATAGTTACGTTTTAATGGCTTTGATTGTAGATATTGTTTTTTGGAGCCTTGTGCCTGATATTTACATAAGTCTTGGAGTAACACTCATTTTGATTTGCGGAATAATACAGTGGTGGCAATCAAACCTTGACGATTCAAAAGAACACAAAAATCTATAAATCTATCTATAATTTATTAAATGAATTTTTTATCACTTAACAGGTACAAAAAAATTTCAAATGCAGTATGATCCTCGCAAATATCTTGATAAGCGAATCAATGAGGAGATTTCATATGATCACACTGAATACTAATTTTGGGAACATAGTCATTGAGCTAAACTTTGATGATGCCCCAATATCATCGGCAAATTTTTTAAAGTATTGCAATGATGGTTTTTATACCGGTACAATTTTTCACAGAGTTATAAGTAATTTTATGATTCAGGGTGGGGGATTCAATGAAAAAATGCAGCAAAAAGAAACCAGTGCACCTATTACAAACGAGGCAGATAATGGTCTTTCAAACGATACCGGGACTCTATCAATGGCTAGGACAAACGAACCACACTCGGCTAGTTCGCAATTTTTCATAAATGTTAACGATAATGCTTTCTTGAATCATACTGGTAAAAATGCACAAGGATGGGGTTATGCAGTATTTGGTAAAGTTGTTGACGGTATGGATACTGTAGATAAAATTAAAGCAGTACCAACAGGTNCTAATGGTCCTCATGGCGACGTTCCAACACAAAGTGTGGTAGTTATTGGTGTTTCTATAAGTGATGATTATGCTGATAAATGTGTTACAGAGTGATGTTAAAAATTTGATGAAATGTCCTCGCTATTAATTTCAGATGTACATCTGTCGCCTCATCACCCTAAAATATCTGAGGCTTTCTTTAATTTTTTAAAGAATGAGGCTGCTGATTCAACATCCCTATACATATTAGGTGACCTGTTTGAAGCCTGGATAGGTGACGATGACAGAGAGCCTCTCTCTCGAAAAGTTATTTTATCTCTAAGAAATCTCACTGAGCAGGGTGTAACTGTTTATTTAATGCAAGGAAATCGGGACTTTTTATATGGTAAAAAGTTTGCAGCGCAAACTGGCTGCAAACTTTTGTCTGATCATCATGTTTTGAGTTATCCAAACAAAACTGTTCTTTTGCTTCATGGCGATACACTTTGTACAGCAGATAAGCAGTATCAGAGATTTAGGCTTATAGCTAGAGGTCCTCTTTTGCGTTTTATATTAACTAATTTGCCTATAACGTTCAGACAAAAAATAGCCGAAATTTTACGCTCAAAAAGCAAAAAACTTAATGCTAATAAATCAGAAAATATAATGGATGTTTCAATATCTGAGGTTGATCGCATAATGGATAAATATAATGCAAACATTATGATACATGGACATACTCACAGACCTAGAATACATGAGCAACAGTTTGGAAAAAGATTTGTGCTGGGTGATTGGGATAAAAATGGATGGTTTATTCGTATCAGCAATGAAGAGAATTTTGATTTAATATCTTTCAAAATAGGGGACTGACCAAGCTTAATAAAAAATCATTTTGAATTAATGATGCTATTTATTAAAGATGGTCCCTTGTATATCAATCCAGTATAGATCTGAACTAGGTCTGCACCTGAATCTAATTTTTTTTGAAAATCAGCCAAATCCATCACTCCCCCAGAGGCTATTATAGGGAAATCTTTACCAACCAGTGACCTAAGCGTCACTAAAATTTCAGTTGATAGCTTAAATAAAGGTTTACCGCTTATCCCACCTTTTCCTGATGGATGATTATGTGTGTTTGAGGTATTCGCACATATAATTCCATCTACCTTTTCCTCCAAAATAATTTCTACTAGCTGTTTGAGATGGTCAGTTTCAATATTTGGAGATATCTTTAAAAAAAGCGGCACATATTTATGAGTTTTCGATAATTCAATTTGTTTTGATTTTAGACTAGATATCAGATCAGAAAAATATTCCTTATTGAAAAGATCTCTAAGTCCTTTAGTATTCGGTGAAGATATATTTACTGCAATATAATCTGCATAAGGGTAAACTTTTTCTAAACAAATAAGATAATCATCCTTTGCTTTAACTAAATCAGTATCAAAATTTTTGCCAATGCTTATACCAAGTGGGACTGTGGACTTCCGCAGAGTTATCTTTTTAATTAAATGGTCCACACCTTTGTTATTAAAACCTAAGCTATTCACTAAAGCTTTTTTTGAGCTAAGTCTAAATAATCTAGGCTTAATGTTTCCTTTTTGGGGTCTAGGCGTGACAGTTCCAAGTTCCAAAAATCCAAAACCTAAGGATGCAAGAGGGTCAATATAATCACCATTCTTGTCTAGCCCTGCAGCAAGACCTAATTTATTTTTAAACGCTATACCACTATGTGATGAGTCTTTATTGGTATCTTGGGAAACTTTAAATCCTAGTATATAAAGAAATTTCAGGGATAATAAACCAAGATCATGGGAAAATTCAGCTGGGAGGATTTTCATAGCTGAAGTGCAAATGGTTATAAAATGTAGTGTCAATTCTTTTAGCATGAAGTCATTATAGATTTACTGCAATCAAAGCAATAGAAATATTACTCTTTTATGAAAAATTACTCAGGAAATAATAATTATACCCCTACCTGTGGAGATCCAGAATGGAAATAAAAATTATTATCAAAAGACTTTATAAGCACCAGCTCTTTTTCTCCTATAGCTTTAATTCGATCATNAAAAGAGACGTCAGGTATATTTTTTGCTAAATGTAAATAATCCTGGAAATGTCGACTTTCTGATCTGAGTAAAGACAAATAAAATTTCTTTAGATCTTCATCAAGATTTGGCGCTAGCTTTGAAAATCTCTCACAAGATCTAGCTTCAATATATGCACCAACTATTAAAGTATCAACTAATCGGGCAGGCTCATATGTCCTAATCATTTTTCTTAATCCCGAAGCATATCTCGATGCATCAATATTGTGATACTTGATACCTCGTATTCTCATTATATGTATAACCTGCTCGAAATGACGCATTTCTTCACGAATAAGCTTTGACATTTTATTGACTAAATCATAGTTATCAGGATACCTATATATCAAACTCAGTGCTGTGCTAGCTGCTTTTTTTTCACAATTAGCATGGTCGATTAGTAATGTTTTTTGATTTCTTAGTGCCTCTATGACCCAATCTTCTGACGTTTCACAGGGTAAAAAATCTATTATTTCTTTTACACAAAACTGTAGCACGAAATTTCACTCTTATAAGAATTTGTTCTTAAGTTTCAATACTACAAAATGTAGAATTATACTTGAACCAAAAATTTATTTTTATCTCACCATTGACTGTTTTAGTGCTCAAAACTCATAACTCATTAATTTTCAGATATGTGGAGCAAACTACACAAAAATTTATTTTTTTAAAATGAATTGCAAAATCAGTATCACTTTGATGAGTATTTTATAGTAGAATATCATCTCTAAAATTGCACTACATGATACGAATAATGGTTTAATTATAAGTCAAATGTTCGCCTGTAGAGATAGATTATAATAAATAATTATTAATATGTGAGAGATTTAAATGAGCTTGTATTTAGAATATATGGATGAAATCGCCACACGGAAAAAAGATCTAGGATTAAGCCCAAAGCCTATAGATAATGGTGATTTACTTACAGAAATTATTGCTCAAATCAAAGATTCTGAGAATAAGTATCGTGAAGATTCCCTCAAATTCTTAATTTATAATACGCTTCCAGGGACAACCAGCGCTGCTGGCATCAAGGCACAGTTTCTAAAAGAAATCATCTTGGGTGAGTTTGACGTTGCAGAAATAACAAAAGAATTTGCCTTTGAGCTGCTATCACATATGAAAGGCGGTCCCTCTATTAAAGTTCTGCTCAACCTTGCTCTTTCTGAAAATCTAGATATTGCCAAGTCAGCTGCTGATGTTCTGAAAACTCAAGTATTTTTGTATGAAGCCGATACTGATCAGCTAACTGCCGCATTCAAAGCCGGTAATGCTATCGCTAAAGAAATCCTAGAGAGCTACTCGAAAGCTGAGTTCTTTACCAAACTACCAGAAATTGACGAGACTATCGAAATCGTTACTTATATCGCCGGAGAAGGTGATATCTCGACTGACTTGTTGTCTCCTGGTAATCAAGCACACTCACGTGCCGATCGTGAACTGCATGGTCAGTGTATGATGACCCCAAAAGCTCAGCAGGAAATCGTTGAGCTACAGAATAGGCACCCAAATGCCAAAGTGATGCTAATCGCCGAAAAAGGTACTATGGGAGTTGGCTCTTCACGTATGTCAGGCGTTAACAATGTTGCCCTATGGGCGGGCAGACAAGCTAGTCCATATGTTCCATTTATTAATATTGGTCCAGTTGTTGCAGGTACAAATGGTATCTCTCCAATCTTTTTGACAACTGTTGACGTTACTGGTGGCATTGGTCTCGATCTAAAAAACTGGATTAAAAAATTAGATGCCAAAGGTAATGTAGTTATTGATGATAACGGTGAAGTTGTGTTGGAGGAGGCTTACTCAGTAGCTACCGGTACTGTGCTGACCATTAACACAAAAGAGCGCAAGCTATACAATGGCGATACAGAGCTCGCGGACATCTCTTCTGCATTTACACCTCAAAAAATTGAATTCATGAAGGCTAGTGGCTCTTATGCTGTTGTCTTCGGTAAAAAGCTTCAGACTATTGCCGCTGATGTTTTAGGGGTTAAACCTGCACCAGTTTTCGCGCCATCTAAAGAAATTTATGTTGAAGAACAGGGCCTAACTGCTGTTGAGAAGATCTTCAATAGGAATGCGCTAGGTGTGTCTTCCAATACCCCGCTACACGCCGGTTCTGACGTTCGTGTTAAAATCAATATTGTCGGTTCTCAAGATACAACGGGTCCTATGACCTGTCAGGAGCTGGAGGCCATGGCGGCGTCTGTAATCTCCCCGAGAGTCGACGGTGCTTACCAGTCTGGTTGTCACACTGCTTCTGTTTGGGATAGCAAGGCTAAAGCCAATATTCCTAAGCTAATGTCTTTCATGAACAAATTTGGTCTGATCACCGCGCGAGACCCCAAAGGCGTTTACCATGCTATGACCGATGTGATCCATAAGGTCTTGAACGATATCACTGTAGACGATCGTGCAATTATCATCGGTGGCGACTCGCATACTCGTATGTCTAAGGGCATTGCTTTTGGTGCTGATTCTGGCACCGTAGCTGTGGCGCTAGCAACTGGTGAGTCATCTATGCCGATTCCTGAGTCTGTTAAGGTTATCTTCAAGGGCCACATGAAAAGCCATATGGATTTTCGTGATGTGGTGCACGCAACTCAAGCGCAGATGCTCAAGCAATTTAACGGCGAGAATGTCTTTCAGGGTCGTATCATTGAAGTACAGATCGGTACCCTACTAGCCGACCAAGCTTTCACTTTCACTGACTGGACTGCAGAAATGAAGGCAAAAGCCTCTATCTGTATCTCTAACGATGAAACTCTAGTCAAATCGTTAGAGCTTGCTAAAAGTCGTATCCAGATCATGATCGATAAGGGTATGGAAAACCACGTAGGCATGCTGCGAGGTCTAATTAATTTGGCTGATAAACGTATTGCACGAATCCAATCGGGAGATGACTCTGCTCTGGCCCCAGATAGCAACGCCAAATACTATGCCGAAGTAGTTGTTGACCTGGACCAAATCGACGAACCGATGATTGCTGATCCGGACGTAAACAATGAGGACCCTTCCAAACGCTATACCCACGACACTATTCGTCCAGTTTCTTATTATGGCGGAAACAAAACTGTTAATCTGGGTTTTGTTGGTTCTTGTATGGTACACAAGGGTGATATGCAGATCATCGCTCAGATGTTGCGTAACCTTGAAGCACAGGGAGAAATTAATTTTAAAGTACCTCTAGTTATTGCCCCGCCCACATACAATATCGTTGACGAGTTGAAGGCCGAAGGGGACTGGGAGCTATTACAAAAATACGCTGGTTTCGAATTTGATGATGCCGATCCTAAAGACACAGCGCGAACACACTACCAGAATATCATGTATTTAGAACGTCCAGGTTGTAACCTGTGTATGGGCAATCAAGAGAAGGCTGCTAAAGGTGATACGGTGCTAGCTACCTCTACCCGCCTTTTTCAAGGCCGAGTGGTTGAAGATACTAATGAAAAGAAAGGTGAGTCACTGCTAGCCTCTACGCCAATGGTTGTATTGTCTAGCATCTTGGGTCGTATCCCAACTATCGAAGAGTACAAAGCCGCTGTTATAGGGCTTAATCTAACAGATTTTGTGCCACCTTCAGTAGATATGAGTGTTGAGCCACAGGCTGTACCGGTTAACATTATCGGCTAACTAGTGACTTCAAATTAATCAACATATTAAGTACTTTTTAATATCAAATATTTACTCCTTATCCGCTTTACGTTGCTTATTTTTGAATTCAATTTTTTTCTTCTTACGGATATATATTTGAGATTCCATTGAGGAGCCAAGATGCACCTCTCCTCTTTTTTTTGCCAACATGACTTGTTCTTCTCTATCCTCATACCGTTTGATCTGTTTATTAGTATGCTGGCCAGCGCAATAATGACAACTTATGCCCTTTTTAAAGTTCTTATGTTTTTTTTCTTCATTTGTTATAGGCATTCGACATGCATGACACTGATCATAGCAGCCTTTCTCTAAATTATGATTTACCGTAACCCGATTATCAAATACAAAACACTCACCTCTCCACATAGAGGATTTCTCAGGTATTTTTTTTAGGTAGTTTAGGATTCCTCCCCTCAAATGAAAAATATTCTCAAAGCCTTGTTGTTTCAAATAAGCTGTGGATTTTTCGCATCTAATTCCACCCGTGCAGAACATTGCAATTTTCTTCTTGTTCTTAACTCTCAGATTTTTTGTCACCTTATCAGGAAATTCTCTAAAGCTAGCTGTTTCAAGATTAACTGAATTAGCAAATGAACCAATTTTTACCTCATAGTCGTTTCTGGTATCAATAAGTAATACATCTGGGTCACCAATAAGCTCGTTCCAGTCATCAGGATCAACGTAGGTTCCGACTAATTCGTTTGGATTTATACTCCTAATACCCATTGTTACAATTTCTTTTTTTAATTTTACCTTTGTTCTATAAAAAGGTTGTTTGTCGACATATGATTCCTTGATTTCTAGATTTGAAAAACGGATATCCTTTTCTAACCATTCTATCGTTGCGTCAATACCTTTCCTTGGACCAGCGACTGTTCCATTGATACCCTCTGGGGCTAATAAAAAGGTACCCAGAATAGATTCACTAACCATCAAGTCGTAGAGTGGATTGCGAAATGATTCAAAATCTGGAAGCTTTGTAAAGCGATATAACGAAACAACAACTATATTCAAATTGGATTTAGCCATAAATTTTTCCTAGTTATTAGAACTTCTTATAGACTTAACAGCAGGATTATATATAGTATTTTATCAATATATTATGTGCCTAGAAACAAGGCTCTCTAGGACAACACAAACTATCGACGATTCATAAAAATAAAATTATTTCGTTACATCAGTCATGAAACTGGGATCAATAGCATGGGTTTATTTGTAACAATCATAATTATTCTACTAATAAGCTATTTTTACTATGCTAAGAGTAAAAAAACTGGTCCATTGGAAAGAAAAAAACTATTGTTTAAGAGTATTCTTTATTTTTTGATAGGTGTGGTTATCGCTTTAGCTCTGTCAGGAAGAATTTCATGGATAATAGCTGCTGGAGCAGCCTTAATACCTGTAGTAAAATTTATTTTCTTATTTTTACTGAGGGGCTTTCCACTAATTCAAATGTGGATGAGATCACGCGAATCTAGAAAAGACGGCGGGGTCGCGTCACAAAAAAATAATACATTGTCTCAGACTGAAGCCTGGGAAATATTGGGCCTAGAGCCAGGATCAAGTGACGAAGAAATTATCATGGCACACAAAAAACTCATGCAAAAGCTTCACCCTGATAGAGGTGGAAGTAATTACATGGCAACAAAATTGAATTTAGCTAGAGATCTCTTATTAGAAAGAAAGGGTTAAATTATCTAGGAATCTTTTTGCCTTCAAGAATTTTTTTAAGGTTTGCAATATCTCTATCAATTGCATTAACTTCATCCCAAAGAATTTCACTTTCTCCGAGCAGTCTTTCTTTAAATATCTCTAGCTTTAATATCTCTTTTTTAATTGGAAATTCAGCAGTCGTGTATTTCATACTTAGAAATAATATTTTTAAAAATTAAATTATATAAATTTTTAAATAAAAAGAATTCTTCTCCTTATTTAAGAAAAATTATCAATCCTAGCTGAATAAAAAAAACACAAATAATTACGCTGTGTGGTGACCAAAATTAAATTTACTAAATTTACATCTAATTAACTTAAATCTTTAGAAACAGTAATAAAAACCCGACAATCAAATCTTAGACCATAAAATTATTTATATTTATTTATAATTCAGTGATCGTGTCCTTCATGATCCTGATGGTCTTCATCATCCTGATGGTCTTCATGGTCGCCTTTTTTTTCATGGCCTTCATGGGCTGCATCAGTTTTTTCGCTCACTTGAACCCTTTCACCGCTGTGATCTGTACCACAGTGCCCACCATAAGCGTTTGATATAGCACCGAATATCAAGACAAGTAGTGCTGCTTTTAACATGTTCATCATCATAATGCCTTTTCGTAATGGTTTATTTTGGAGTATAACTATTGGATAAAGTTAAATATTACCCAATTGCTTATATTTAATCGTGAGATGATTTAAGTCAAGCAAAAAAATGAATACGATGGTTTAAATAGCAGTTTTTAGCAGTTTTTTCTGAAAGCAAGGTTTTTAGTTTTATAGCTCCACCCTTAAATCTCTTTGAATGAGGTTAACCATGGACTTACACTTAGAGTGATTTCAAGGATATTCTTTGTATACATCTAGTTGAAACATAGTTTTTTGTATATAGTAAGTCTTTTCAAAATATGGCTGATTGTATTGGAAAACAAATTTACATTTAATGAAATACTTGAAGCAGGTTCTGTAGGTTTATCTGGCAGCGGTAGTATAACAATAGCAACTATATTTTTGTCGATGCTGGTATCGCTATTAACTGGTTTATTTATTTCATATATATATAGGAGAACCTTTCAAGGAGTTCTTTTTCAGAAGTCTTTCGCGATGGCAATAGTCCTCGTAACACTCATCACAACTATGGTAATTATGGTAATTAGTGGGAATCTGATATTATCGCTTGGAATGGTTGGAGCGCTGTCTATTGTTCGCTTTAGGGCTGCAGTTAAAGATCCCTTGGACATTGTTTATCTTTTCTGGGGTGTCGCGGCTGGAATTGCCAACGGAGTAGCCTATTATTCAGTTTCGATAATTGCATCAATTTTTATAGGCGTATCTTTAATTTATTACAGCAAAATACCCTCAAGACTAAAATCTAAACTTTTAGTAGTAAATTGCAATTCTTCAGTTGCCCCGGAAGTAAAAAGTTTGATTACAAAACAATCAAAGAATAATGTCATCAGAAGTCAGTCAGAAAAAAATGAATTAAATGAACTTGTTTTTGAGATTACGACTTATGAAACTGATGAGTTTTATGAAAAAATAAGAGAAATAGATGGAGTTCAGCAAATAAGATTATTGAACTATTCGACAAATAATTGATTTTGATCAGCCTATGTCAACTTTTCTAAAATTAGAGTCTTTTTCATCAAAATCAAAAATATTCATAGTTACCTTACTTGTATTTGTTTTTTACTTTATGGCTATGAGCTTCCTGAATTCCTACAGTTTCTATAAATTTTATACAAAAAATTTTAAAAAAATAGAATACGCCAGGTTTGAAAAAATTATTTTTGAGTTGGATTTTACGCAGTCATTGAAGAAAAGAACTTTCGTAAATGACGGTAATTCAGTTAATTTAAAATTTTCTGCAGAAGACTTACTTGCTTTCAGACAAACATACTTTACTTCTTTTGAAAACAATGATGGACCTATTAGCAATTCGTCTATTATGTATATTTCAGATGATACTAACCGATGGAGAAAAGCAAAAGTAGTATTTGCAGACACCGAGCAAAAAGTAAAAGTAAAACTACATGGAACATCAAATGGCCCAATAAGAAAATCTTTTAAAAATTTAGACCATATTAGGGAAAAACTTCATAAGTTTGTAGATATTGAGTATATAGATCCCTCAACAGGTGGTTATGCTTTCAAGATAAAAATACCTTCAAAAGAGAGCTTTCATTCTGGTATGAGGAGGATAAATTTTTTATCACCATACGATGATTGGGGCATAACACAAAATGCGCTTAACAGGCTTATTTCAGAGAATAATGTAATCACTGCTTATGGAACATTACGTAAGCTGTACATAAATGGTTTATTTATAGGCCCCTATCTGATGCAGGAACAAATCAATAAAGAACTTCTTGAAAGGAATTTTCAAATAACAAATTACGCTGCATTAAAATCAAATGATGACTGGAATAAATCACTTAATACTGCGCATGCGGGCACTACTGATTATACTGCTTTCGATAAAGAGCAAGATGGAGAACCAGAAACCGTTCGAGTTGCTACAACCCTGTTAGAGAAACTATTTGACGCTATTAAGAGAAAAAATATCAAAGATATATACTCGTTGGTAGATATTAATAATCTAGCTAAAGTTGCAGCGTTCATAAAGTTGACAGGATCGGTAGGGCCTCTATATGGGGACAACACAAGATATATTTTTAATGCAGCAACCGGTAAATTTCAGTTTACATTTAGACTTGAATCTGGGCCATCAAAGATTGAGGCAACAGCACCTGCAAATTTTGATTTAGATAAGTATAACGATGTTCATTATCACAAAATTTTTGACTTGCTTATTCAAGACAAAGAATTTGTTAATTTAAGGAATATCTTTCTATCCAAAATTATAGCTAGCGAGGATAATCTTCTTGCTATGATTCAATACGAGCATGACAAAAGTTCAGAATTTTTTTCTAGCATAAATTTCCCAACTAATTATATTAAATATAGGTATCAAGGTAACTTAGACATAATCAAGCATAATATTAAACATATAAAAAAATACTTAGAGTACTCAAAAGTTTATGTAACTGTACATGAACGAGAAACTGGGGATCATGAGTTAAAAATTTTGTTGGACTCATACACATCATCGAGTATCAAAAAATTTATATCATGTGATGGTAAAGTTTATACTCCTAAAACACCTATTAGGTTAAATACACCAACATATTCAAGAATTGACGGATATATTATCTTTAACAATATCAATAAGTTTATATCGCCTTTTGGATGTATAAAAGATATAAAAATACAAAGAGATTGGTCGATATCAAATATTAACCCATCAAATATATATATAAATTACTCTAAGGAAGTTCTATATCATGATCGTCATGGGTTAGAATTTTTTGGAAAAAAATTGCTAAAAGTTGATTTGAACACAAAAAAGAGGGCCATAAAAAAATATAGGATATCCAGAGGTAATTACTATATCAATAAAGATATTGTTTTTCCTGAAAACTCCTTTGTTAGTATCGACCCCGGAACTTCAATATATTTAGAAAACAATGTCTCATTTTTTGTTAAAGGAACATTAGTTGCCGAGGGTACTAAAGAATTACCAATAATAGTTACTGGAGCAAAAGGTAAGCCATTCGGCACTTTTGCTGTCATGGGCTCAGAGAGATTTGATGACTATGTATCTTTGAGATTTTTTCATATAAGAGGTGGAAATGAAAAAATTATAAATGGTATTTATTTCACCGGGCAGGCTTCGTTTCATCGCGTTGATGTTGAGATCAAAAACTCTGTATTTGAGGATAGTGAGTCTGATGATGGCTTAAACATAAAATATGGAAATATAAAAATTAAGGATAGTATATTTAGGAATAATATAGGCGATCAGGTCGATCTGGACTTTACTAAAGGTGATGTCTCTAATAATTTATTTTTTATTAATAATGCTTATAAAAATTTTATTTCTAGCGATGGATTAGATATCAGCGGATCTAATGTCAAAATCACTAACAACCGTTTTGAAAATATGACGGATAAAGGTATAAGCATTGGAGAACAATCAGTCGCATTGGTTTCTAAAAATGAAATTAAGGGTAATAATATTGGTATAGCTACAAAAGATTCATCAGATGTATGCCTAGAAAATAATAATCTGAGAAATAATATTATTGATATAGCTGGATATATTAAGAAAAAAATGTATGGATTACCTTCTATCGGTATAAGAAATCAAGCATTTAAGAATATTTACATACTAGACATAAATAATAAATTACAAGATAAATTCAACTTTCAGCTATGCGATAACTCCTCAGAAGTAATATAGATATGCTTAATGTTAAGAGACAAGAGCTAAAATTCTGGTTCCCCTCCAGCAAAAAAGATTTTATCAAACAGCTTCTCGGTAGCTTAATGCTGATTGATACCAATAATGTTAGTCAAGATGGCTATGAAATATCAAGTCTCTACTTTGATAGTTTGGAAGACAAAGATCTCAATCAAAAGTTAGATGGCATTCTTTACAGGGAAAAATATAGATTAAGGATATATAATCGAGATATATCTTCTGGAAAATTTGAAATAAAAAGAAAACTCAATAGTGTAATAGAAAAATTATCTATTACTGTTACAAATACCCAAATTCAAGATATCTTAAAGGGAGACTACTCATCAATTGAAAAAAATAATTCATTAGCGTATGCGGCAAAACTAATGAATATTTTTCATTATTCACCAAAAACGATAGTTACTTATCAGAGATATGCTTTTTATCTCCCATTTAACAGGATTAGAATTACGATTGACTCTAATCTGAGTAGCCACGGTTTCAATACAGATCTTTTAAACATCGAAAAAATAGAAAAGAATAATTTAACAAAAGATAATCATTCTATACTAGAGGTTAAATTTGAAGATGAGCTTCCTGATTATATAATGAAGGTACTTTATGATATGCCCTTCACTAGGAGTGCTATCAGCAAATATTCTCTAAGTAGAATAGACAATAATACAGAATTGAAATCTGATGAACCTTATATTCCTTTTTAGTCAGACGACTGTAATAGTTTTTTATACAGAAGTTTAAAGAGAATTAACTTAAAGTCCTGGTAGCTCAGCTGGATAGAGCAGCCCCCTCCTAAGGGGCAGGTCCGGGGTTCGACTCCCTGCCAGGACGCCAT